>CAMDBQ010000001.1 GCA_945889365.1 Legionella genomosp. 1
GAATGAGGGCAGTAATGGACGTTTTGCCTTCGCTGACTTGTTGTTTGTTAAAATATTCAGGCGCAATTTCTTTTAGCGGTAGAAATCCCTGGCGTTTGGAGCCGTATTCGACAAAAACAGCATCCAAGCTAGGTTCTCGTCGAGTCACAACTGCTTTGTATATATTGCCTTTTTTCTTAACTTCTGACGGACATTCAATGTCCAGGTCATACAAATGATTATCTTTAACTAAGGCAACGCGCACTTCTTCAGTTTGCGTTGCGTTGATTAGCATTTTTTCCATCTTTTACCCCTATAAAGGGCGCTGCAGTCTTGAGTGCGATAAATATAGGTTTGTCCGGGCTCGGACGCTTCTATGTTTACCCAATCTTGAGCCAGGTTAAAGACAGACCGTGCGCAAGCTACCTTCTAATCGAGAGGTGCATACCTATGGAACAGGTATGTCTGGCTTGCGTGGGTATCTGAATGAGTTAGGTTCAAGCTTGGGTTGCTTCTTTAACTATCATAAACTCAAGGGAAGCGCGTCTTGTTATTGTCTATATCCCACATGGCATCGTTAATTTTTTTACCAGCCGGTAAACTTTTTACTCGCAATATGCGTTATAATTCTGTCGCGGACGAATTTTTTATCCGATCTCGCACGATGATATCAAAGAAATCACACGTAGGAAACAGGTTTAACATATGAATGATGTATATTACGCAGAAATCACGACAGAAGAAGATGGGCAACGCCTGGATAACTATTTATTGCGCATACTCAAGGGCGTACCTAAGAGCCACGTGTATCGGATCATTCGTGGAGGCGAGGTTCGGGTAAATAAAAAACGTGCCAAACCGAGTTCGCGTTTGTGTCGCGGTGATATGATTCGCATCCCGCCAGTGCGGACTTCGCAGGAAAAAGAGGTGCATGTTGGAGATCGTCTAACACAGCGATTGCATGAATGTGTTATTTATGAAGATGATCAGTTGTTAGTGGTTAACAAACCTGCCGGTATTGCGGTTCATGGTGGTAGTGGGTTGAGTTTGGGTATGATTGAAGCCTTACGCAAAACGCGTACAGATTTACCGTATCTTGAGCTGGTTCATCGGCTTGATAAAGACACATCCGGTTGTTTGGTTTTGGCGAAAAAACGCAGTGTACTTCGCTCCATTCAGGCTTTGCTTGAAGCGCGAACGGTTACCAAAACTTATTGGGCGCTGCTGTTACATCCTTGGGAGGGAAAGAAATCAGTTATTGTCGATGCTCCTCTGGAAAAAAACACACTTAAATCAGGTGAACGCTTCGTTGTAGTTAATCCTGAGGGAAAACCATCGCAGACCAGTTTTAAGTTGCTGGAAAATTATAAACAAGCGTGCTGGGTCGAAGCGCGTCCTAAAACCGGCCGTACACATCAAATACGTGTGCATAGCGTGTGCTTGGGTCATCCCATTATAGGTGATCCGAAATATGGCAAGGATGTGCCAATCGATGGGCTTAATTCATCGAATCAACGTCTTTATTTGCATGCCAGAGCAATTCAATTTAATCTGAATGGTAAGGAACATGTGTTTCAGGCAGATTTGGATGATAAGTTTGCAAATACATTGAAGGGATTAAGGAGTAAAACGCACCATGAAGAAACCCTACCGCCTGGTGGTATTTGATTGGGAAGGTACATTAGGTGATACGTTAGGCCATGTTTTAAATACGCTGGGTACACAGGCGCGGCGCTTGCAGTTTGGTGAACTTGACGATCAGACTGCCAGACAGCATGTGGCTCTGGGTTTGACGAGAGCTGCAAAAAAGCTGTTCCCTCATTTGTCCTTGCATCAGCATGAGCAACTGTTGTTAGCCGTGCAACAGGAGTTATCTACATCGTCTCCTGGCGACCTTATTTTTTCCGGTTCTAAACATATCATCCAACAAATGCAGCGTGCAGGCATGGACTTGGCGATTGCCACGAACAGAGGGCAGCAGTCATTGCACCGAGCCTTGCAAGAGTCAGGATTGGATGAGTTTTTCAAGGTGACGCGAGCAGCAGGGCAGTCTCCACCAAAACCGTGTCCGCAAATGCTGGAAGAGATCATGGACGTGTTTGACGTGCCGCCTACTGAAACGCTCATGATTGGTGATTCATTGTCTGATATTGAGATGGCCCAATTGGCAGGCGTTGACGCCATTGGGGTGGACTTTTATCATCAGCAAGGGCCGGAATTAATCGCTGCCGGAGCGTTGGCTGTATTTGATGATTATGCGCGTTTGGCGGATTATTTGGATTTGTCGGATGTTTAACCTTGAGGGATTGTTGTGAGTACATTAACTAGTTTGCCAAATTTGTTAACCTTGATGCGCATTGTGCTCATTCCAGTATTTATTGGCGTGTATTATTTGCCCTTTGAAGGGGCGCACGTAGCCGCTGCTATTATTTTCGCATTGGCTAGCGTAACCGATTGGTTGGATGGTTTTCTCGCACGTCGATTAAAGCAGATGTCACCATTTGGTGCGTTTCTTGATCCAGTAGCGGATAAATTACTGATTGCGTCAACTTTGTTGGTATTGGTGAGCGCAAAAGATATCAACTACATTGTTTTACCTGCCATTGTGATTGTAGGGCGTGAAATTGTGATTTCTGCATTACGTGAGTGGATGGCCGAAGTCGGAAGTCGCACGAGCGTTGCGGTGAGTTATGTTGGGAAAATCAAAACAGCCATGCAAATGATCGCTTTGATTTTGTTAATAGCCTTTCCTCCTGAGACTACTTTTTTGGGAATCATTGGCTTTATCTTGTTGTACGTGGCGGCAATTTTGACGATATGGTCAATGGTAGTTTATCTCACGATCGCTTGGCCGCAATTAACTGAAAAAACTTGAAAAAAGCTGTTGACAGCGTCCTTAATTCCGGTAAAATCCCTCCCGAAGACATGCGGGAATAGCTCAGTGGTAGAGCACAACCTTGCCAAGGTTGGGGTCGCGAGTTCGAGCCTCGTTTCCCGCTCCAAATTAAAGCGACAGCACGTCGCTTTTTTTTTAAGTCCCAAAGGCTGTGTGGCAGAGTGGTCATGCAGCGGCCTGCAAAGCCGCGTACGCCGGTCCGATTCCGGCCTCAGCCTCCATATTTATGCCCAGGTGGCGAAACAGGTAGACGCAAGGGATTTAAAATCCCTCGGTGGTAACACCATGCCGGTTCGATTCCGGCCCTGGGCACCATGTACAGATTTTGTAAGGTTTCGTAAGTGGTCGTAATGATGCGTAACTACTTGATTATTAAATAAATAAATAGCATTGACTTCTTGTTCTCAAATCGTTCTCAACTATTCGTAATTTTTCGCATGTAACCGCGAGAACTTTGGGTAAGATTTTGGGTAAGGTTTTTTTACTTCTCTCCCCAAAGTTGCCTGTGTGTAGCGAATTGTTAAAAAAATAAAAAAATTACAATTTATTTTTAAGTTTCACTACCTCACCTTGGGATAAGCCAGTAAATTTACTGATTTTATCTAATGGTTCATTATCTATTAGCATGTTGATAGCTATTTTCTCAATGCCTTGCTCAATGCCTTGCTCAATGCCTTTTTCAATGCCTTTGATTTCACCTTCAATAAGGCCTTCAGCATACTTATCCATAATCAGTGTTTTTTCACGACTGACTTGATCCCAATAGCTTTCATAAAGATGAAGCTCCCCTGGCGTATAAGCCGATTCTTCGGCAAGTTCTACGGCTTGTGCTATCTCTGGTATTGCAAGCAGATCTTTTGAAACTGCGGTTGTTTTTTCGTCAACCTCACGTAGAAACCGTAGCCATAATAATCGGAGTTTTTTCTCGTTCGATGATTGAATAGGAAATTTAGGTAGTTCAATAAAAATTAGTTGTAGATGATCAATTGCATCACTATTCTCAGCATCACTCTTTTTGACCAATTGATAGTGATGATACCATTCAGATGTTGTTTTTTCATAAATTTCAGCGACAATACCTAAACCATAAACCGGTTGAAGAAACTTATATTCCTCACCCTTTTCTAGTTGTTTTACGAATGCTTGACTGGTTCCAAAGAGTAAGCGTTGTTTAAAATGATCGGTCCAATTCATTTGCATCTCAACGATAAAGACCCGCCCTTGTGCATCCGTGCATTTTACATCAGCAATGGTGCGTTTGAATTCAGGGATAACCGGAACTTGTTCATTTTGAAGATAGGTCAGGGATACAATAGGGCTATTGGTTGGTAATGGAAGCAAGGCATTTAAAAAACTGATTAATAGCTTCGGGTGATCGCCAAATATCTTCTTAAATACGACATCCGCTTTTGGATCAAGGTATCGCGACATGATGTTTAATCTCTTCTTGTTCGGTAAATTGCGCTGCCTAATCGTACCACCCAATCATATCGGTTATTATACTACAAGTCATCCAACATTCATCAGAATTTGCAATATTTGTGTTGCAATTAATCATTCGCTACACACAGGATAGAATAGGGAAAACAATCCCGATCACAACCGCCCGTTCTTCCCCCAACAAAACATTAAACGTCCGGCTGGCTGCACCTATCGACATGCATTCAATGCCGATGCGTTGTTTTGACAGATACTCAATGAGATGCATCGGTACGTTATCGCCCAGCTGGTTGTGGCCGATGAGGATGACTTCAGGTTGCATTTCAAGAATTGGGTTTAGTCGCTCTTCCGTTAAATCCTGTACTGAATAAATGGGCCAAGGTGAGAAAATCGCTTGTCTGCCAATGATTAAACTTTGGTTATATTGGATATTGTTAGCCATGATTTGCGAATCGCTATACGATTGTATCGTGTGCTTTTCGCGCGTTTCCAGATTGATTTGCATAGTGTTTAATGGCTCATTAATTTATACTTCACTTATTATAACACAAGGGTTAACACCATGAGCCAGTTTCCACGTATTGATCGACTTCCGCCGTATGTATTTAACACCTTAACCCAGCTTAAATTGAAGGCGCGATCGCGTGGTGAGGACATTATTGATTTTGGTATGGGAAATCCCGACCAACCTACACCAAAGCATATTGTTGATAAACTAATTGAAACGGTGCAACGCCCTGATACGCATCGTTATTCAATGTCTAAAGGCATTCCACGTTTGCGACGTGCCATGGCTACTTGGTATAAACGTAATTATGACGTGACTCTGGATAGCGAAACACAAGTGTTGACCACGATTGGTTCGAAAGAAGGTTTGGCGCATTTGGCGTTGGCGATTTCAGGGCCTGGTGATACCATTCTTGTGCCTGATCCGGCTTATCCAATTCATACGTATGGATTTGTGATTGCGGGCGCGAATGTTGAACAAATTCCCTTGATTAATGAAGTGCAATTCTTGCAAGCAATAGAAGAATCCATTGGCAAAAATTGGCCTAAGCCAAAAGCGCTGGTGATTAGTTTTCCAGCCAACCCCAGCACGCATTGTGTCGAGTATGATTTTTTCGTGAAAATTGTAGCACTGGCTAAAGAGCACGGTATTTGGGTGATTCATGACTTGGCTTATGCAGATATCGTATTTGATGGTTATAAAGCGCCATCAATTTTGCAAGTGCCAGGTGCTATTGATATTGCCGTTGAAACCTATTCACTGTCTAAATCATATAACATGGCAGGATGGCGCGTGGGTTTTGTCTGCGGTAATGCAGAATTAATTGCGGCTTTAACACGAATTAAATCGTATATGGATTACGGAACGTTTACACCTATTCAAGTAGCAGCAATTGCAGCGTTGGAAGGTCCGGATGATTGCGTCCATGAGATCCGTGATCTATATGAGACGCGTCGGAATGTGCTGTGTGATGGCTTAAATGATATGGGTTGGGCCGTTGATCGTCCAAAGGCAACCATGTTTGTCTGGGCGCCGATCCCCTCTTTTTATAGTCAAATGGGATCGATGGAGTTTAGTAAATATTTATTAAATGAAGCCTGTGTGGCTGTGTCGCCGGGGATTGGATTTGGCCAGCAAGGTGATGGGTTTGTACGTTTTGGTTTGATTGAAAATACACAACGTATTCGTCAGGCAGTAAAAAACATGAAGCAGTTGTTCAAGCGTGATGGCTATTTGAAGGCAGTTTGAAATGGATGTTATCGTTAATAGTTGCGCCGGAGGGGCAGTCGGCGCGCGCCCTTCACATGGTAATTTCTACACCAACATTCTAACCTGCCTCGGCTACCTACCCCAAAATCCACCCGTTGCTGATCTGTTGCGCCGTTACCACAAACTCGAAGGCCAGTGGTTAATTGCCTCCCCTATACATTGGCAAGCTACACATAATGACGCCATGATCATGGCCTGTGATGACGCGCTGGATTTAACCGATGATGAGTCACGCGGCTGGTTTGCAGTCTTGGTTGAATTTCTCAAGCATGATCCGGTTAAATTACATTACCATGACGCCTACACATGGTTGATTCAATTTAGCGAATGTCCACCGATCGGTGCTAAACCGGTACATGGTTTAATACAGCAATCCATGATGCAGCATCTGCAAGCATTGGACCCCACTTTGTTTTGGTCGCGGTTTCTTACTGAAAATCAAATGTTTTTCAGTGAGCATCCGTTGAACAAGGAGCGAGAAGGGCGCTATCCTGTTAATGGGGTGTGGATTTGGGGTGGTGGTGAGTTGAAAGAGCGGGAATCACGGCCTTTAATTTGTGGTGATGAGGTTACTCGTGAGTTGGCTGGGTTGTTGTCTAGTCATGTTGATCGTTATCATTTAGGTCAAAAAACATCCAAAGATGCCATCATGCTGTTTTCTGATTTTGATGAGCTGCTGGCGCGTCAGTTTGAAAAAAAGACGGTGCATTGGTATTGGAATGATGTGGCGTATGTTACCAAGGCTAAAGGCTGGCTCGCACGCTTAATGGGTAACCTCTTCCTTCATATATAGGGTGGCACCTCGCTGCGATACTTTGCCACCCTGCAGAAGCGAACAAGTTACATTGGAGAAAATTTAAAGTGAATATAAAACAACGCACATTACCCACAACGCTGCCATCATTGCCTACATTCCCACCCATTCTACAGAGAATTTACGCGGCAAGAGATGTGGTTGATGAGGCGCAACTGGACAAGCGATTGCAAGCCTTATTGCCGTTTAATACGCTGACGGATATTGATAAAGCCTGTGCTCGCCTGGAAACAGCACTGCGTCAGCAGCAACGAATTTTAATTGTTGGCGATTTTGATGCGGATGGTGCGACCTCCAGTGCTTTAGCGATTGCAGCACTTCGTATCATGGGGGCGTTGCATGTTAATTTTCTGGTGCCGAATCGATTTACGTTTGGTTATGGTTTAACTCCTGGCATCATCGGTGTAGCAAAAGAATGGCAACCGCACTTGATCATTACGGTTGATAACGGCATTGCTAGTATTGAAGGCGTTGATGCGGCTAATGGTGCGGGTATTGATGTATTGATTACCGATCACCATTTGCCAGCTGAAAAATTACCCAATGCCTGTGCTATTGTTAATCCAAATCAGGTTGGCGATCAATTCCCAAGTAAAGCCATCGCAGGCGTCGGTGTTATTTTCTATGTCATGTTAGCGCTGCGTCGTCGTTTGGTTGATTGCGGTTGGTTTAAATCTGCCAACATACCAGAGCCGAATATGGCACAGTTTCTTGATTTGGTCGCATTAGGAACCGTCGCTGACGTGGTGCCATTAGATAAGAATAATCGCATCTTGATTCATCAGGGAATGGAGCGCATTCGGCAAGGGCTATGCCGTCCTGGCATTCAAGGATTGATTAAAGTAGCTGGAAAACGTGCTGAAAAATTACGAGAAAGTGATTTGGGTTTTTCTATCGCACCTCGATTGAATGCAGCTGGTCGATTGGATGATATGTCATTAGGCATAGAATGCTTATTAAGCGACAACGTAGAGAAAGCCTGCATGCTGGCCAGTCAGCTCGATGAGTTAAATCTTGAGCGGCGCCGAATTGAAACTGAAATGAAAGATCAGGCTATGCTGGCTTTAAATAAACTGGCATTAAATTCTGAGCAAGCTCTGCCAGTCGCCTTGTGTTTATTTGACCAGTCTTGGCATCAAGGTGTGATTGGGATTCTCGCGGGTCGTTTGAAAGAGCGTTATCATCGCCCGGTTATTGCCTTTGCTGCCGGCAGTGAAACCGAGTTAAAGGGATCAGCGCGTTCAATACCCGGTTTGAATATCCGTGATGTGTTGGCTGATATTGATAAAAATAACCCAGGCTTAATTACAAAATTTGGCGGACATGCCATGGCTGCTGGTTTGACATTGCATCAACAAGCGTTCCCGGTGTTCAAGGAAGCATTGATTAATGAAGTGGGTAAACATATTGATCTATCTGAATGTAAAGGCGAGTTATTAAGCGATGGCCCTCTGCAAGGGGCTGAGTTGAGTTTGGATTTGGCGCATGCTTTGCAAAGTGCCGGTCCGTGGGGACAACAATTTCCAGAGCCGCTTTTTGATAACGAATTCGAAATATTGGATCAACGCATTGTAGGGCAAAATCATTTGAAATTAACATTGGTGCGGGAGTTTGGTGGTCAACCGATTGATGCGATTGCATTTAATATTGATTTAAAACAATGGCCAAATCACCGAGCACGTTATTTGTATGCGGCGTATAGGCTGGACATAAACGAGTATAATGGACGGACTAAATTGCAGTTGATTGTTGCGTCGATGCAGGCGAAGGTGTAAGGGGATCCGAGCTGCCACCGTTAGGGAGTGTTTCATAATATTGAGAACACTCCCTAACGGTCGCAGCTCGGTTTAATCTGACTAACCAGCGGGTTCGTGATTACTGTTTTCCATCATTTGATGTTTGGAGGTTGATTTTACTGCCTGAACATCTTTTGTTGCACCAACAGCTGCGCCGTCAACTGTTTGACCCACGCCTGAAGCAGTCGATTCCAGACCTTTTGTTGTGCCTTGAAGTGTATTGCATGAGCTTAAGAATGCCGCGATCAATATAACAACACCCAAACCTAATGATGCTTTTTCTTTATAACGAGTCATAAATCCTCCTGGAAAATTAAATATGTACTTCATTCACTGAATACAGTTTAAGTAATAGAACATAACTTTCGATAAATCAAATTATTTCAACAAAATTTGCACGCGTCATCTCAATGTTTCAATCTGTCTTTTACGCTGAGTTAACCTCATCACTAAAAATACAATCAATCCTAAGAAAAACAAGGACATCATTGCTCCACCAAAACCATGCCCTATGAATAGGCTGGCTAACAACCCACCCATCAACATGCCGGTAAACATGCCACGAAATTTGGACGGGCCGGTGCGTTGTGCGGCAGCAGCATAGGCGGGTCTATTTGTATTGTAAGCACGCGAAAACATGGGTTTAGAACGCATTGAACTAAATCCTCTGCCACCAAAACGACCCGCTGAAGCATCATTTATGGTAAGGCCGAGTGTGAAGAGTACGATAAGTGAACATAAAAAAATATTGCGCATTGTTTAATCCTTAGCTCAGTGTAAAATAAACAGCAGTATACAATATATACTCTGCTGGTCACAAACCCCTAATCCGTTCGGGCTGCACTCCTCCTCAGCCCGAACACAATTAAATGAGGGACACTAACATGTTTAGGTACTTATTCACCATTGCTATTTTCCTGCTAACAGCAAACAGTTGGTCTGCCAGCCATCACCCACAAGTTTTTTTAACAGAAATTACCGGTTCAAAAACAGAAGGCGAGCAAATTGTGCAACATTATTGTGCCATGTGCCACGCTAAAAAACCCATGATTCAACTCGGTGCCCCAATTATCGGACAAGCTAAAGCATGGGAACCACGGATTAAGCAGGGTATCGATGCATTATTAAAAAATTGCGATGAAGGCTTGAGCGGAATGCCGCCTCGAGGTGGGTGTTTTGAATGCAGTGACAAGCAATTATGGCTGGCTATTATGGCGATGATACCTGAAGATTTACACGCAAAAATCACCGTAAAAGGCTCATAAAAAGACCATAAAGTAAGTTATTTGAAATAAAAGCTAATCTTTTTCGCATTCCTCCCGATACAGAAGAAAACAACGGAGGATTTACATCATGAAAAAGCACTATGTCACTGTACCATTAGTCATTGTCCCACTGTGTGTTTTAGCGGTGGGTTGTGCATCAAACGGCGGATCGGTTCCCATTGTAGATGATGGTGGCAATACGCATTACACCATGAACATGGCATCCGATCAAAAGGGAAGCAGTTATTTCCCTGAAACACGTGAGGCAACGGGCAGAAAGGTGTTTGTATTTGATCCAAAGGCCACGGCTTGGGCAGCCTACGATGCGCAAGGTCATCGTGTTGAAACCGGTAGCGCGTCTGGCGGAAAGGATTTCTGTGACGATATTGGTAAACCTTGCCGAACGGTAACCGGAACATTCCATGTTTATTCGAAAAAAGGCGAAGATTGCACGTCGAGCATCTATCCCGTCGAAACTCACGGGGGTGCCAGAATGCCTTATTGCATGCACTTCAACGGAGGCTATTCCATACATGCCGCGTATGAAGTCCCCAATTACAATGCTAGCCACGGCTGTATTAGAGTATTGCCACAAGCAGCTCAATGGCTAAATCAAAACTTCATCGATGTAGGAACCACGGTTATTGTGCAACCCTATAGTTGATGAATGTGATATAACAAAAAAGCCAGCATCAGCTGGCTTTTTTGTTTGATAATCAATTGCAGCCTTTCTGTTTTGCAGTAGAATGAGATCAATATTGTTATATGAGAATAAATAATGAGAAAAAAACAACAAGCGCCTACGCTTATCAACACACGCATATATGGCTATTGGCAAGCGTTATATATGTCACTGTATTCACGACGGTTATACGTGGATGTGGCCAAACGTTGGCGTGGATTTGGTTTTTTATATATGCTGCTGCTTGTGGCGATTGCATCAATCCCTTTTTCAGTGCGTATTATTATGGATTTTAATCACTATTTTAATGAGCAAATCATTTCTCCCATTGAACAAATTCCGCCTTTGACTATTCAGAACGGCACGTTAATCTTCGATAAAGAGATGCCTTATTTGATTAAAAATAAAGCGGGTTCGGTTGTTGTTGCGATCGATACTAGCGGTGTTGTAAAGGGCCTGGATGGTGCCTATCCTGAGTTAATGATGTTGATCACTCAGCATAAATTGAGTTTTCGACTGCCATACATCAAGCTTTTTTTAGGCTCATTAAACAGGGCTACTGAGAAACCTGTCATTGAAACGCTGTATAAACAGGCTTCTGACATTTTTGTAGCAAAAGAATGGATTAAAGCTAGTGGTATTTTAAAGTTGAAATGGTTTGTCTTAGCCATGGTTTATCCGATGGTGTTCCCCTTTGTTTTTGGATTGTTTTATGCGTTTTTTCTGATCCTGGCGATGCTTGCTCAAGTGTTTTCGTGGTTGATTTTTAAATACAAGCTTACCTATAAAGAGGCCGCACGATTGCTGACTGTGGCATCTACAGCACAAGTAGTTATATTTTTTATTTTGTTATCGGCTAACTTTTTGTTCCATGGTGTAGGGCTTCTGGCTGTGATCCTTGATGCATTATATTTTAGCTATGCTGTGTTGTCGGTAAAGCGTGAAAGTAAAATGATGGTGCATTCGTGAGCGAGCGGGTGCATTTCGCACATGCACCTCGTTGCTAGTTTCGTGATTTGACGGTCGCCTACGATATCAAACGCCAACCTACTGCCTTGTCTTGTTAATTCGCTCCCTTAAACTGTCGTCCCCGCGAAGGCAGGGATCGTACGCCCGTGATGGCGCGTAACATCAGAGTGGTGAAAGTCCACTCCAGAGTAAGCCATAAACTCAGCTCTCGGTTATATCAATCATCTTTTGAAGAGCCTTTTTAGCATTATCGATAACCCAGGTTTGATCCATAGTCTGCAAACGATTACGTGTTCCGGTGAATTCGTTTACCACATCACCAGCAAGGACTTCGTTGTAATCCATGGTTTTGCCTTGGCGCAGCAAGTCGAGCAGGCCCACTAGATGAGGTGCATCGTTGCGGGACATGGTGGCGCAGCCGCAGCCAATGCCTTTTTCGTTTGGATTTCTTGGGGCTTCGCCTAGATTAACCACGTCAATGTTTAATGCTTTGCAGTGTTGCTTCAGGTTGTCAACCATGTGGTTTTCAGTGCCGATAGCATAACGACGGGTTCCTGAGCGATCATTGACAACTTGATCCCAAATGAAAGCGGTGGATCCTGCGTGTTGGGCAACACGAATGACTTCATTGCGGCATTCAGGATGCACGATGGTTGTGTAGCCTTTGCTATGCCAATATTCACACATTTCAGGTTGGTAATGCGAATGGACAGCGCACTCGCTGGCAAACAGGATTAATTCAGCCCGATCAAACTTGTTTAACGTGGCTTTGTCTTGAGCTTCAAGCGAATATTGCGCACCTGCTGTGCCTCCGGGCCAGTAGGCCATGTTTTTTATACCTAGCCAATAGGCCACGTTTTCACCCATGTGTCTGTCAGGAATAAACAGAATTTTTTTGTTTTGCTTTTGTGCCCATTGAAAAATTTTCTTAACATTCGAGCTGGTACAAACGGCGCCACCTTGCGCGCCAGTCATGGCTTTTACACGACCGGATGTATTCATGTAGCAAACGGGAATAATATTGTCAGCACCATATCGGGCATTTAAATCTGTAAACGCAGGTTCAACCATAAAATCTTTGGCCAGCATTTCCATGGTGCAGCCGGATTTAGGATTCGTAATGTAAACATGCTGATCTTTATTGGCCAAAATGCTTATGGATTCAGCCATAAAATGCACGGCGGATTCGATAATGACCGATTTTTCAGGGTGATTGGCAGCCATCAACGCCAGTTGATATGAATCGCCAATTTTACCGCCAAATTGCTCAATCAGACGTACAATATCGCCACCCATATAATAGTGTGCAAGCAGCAATAGTTTATCACCAAAATGATCCTGCGCTTTGCGCATGTATGGGGCCATCCAAGCCAAGACTGTGGTCAGTTTACGGTCGGGCAGGGCTTGGTATGCTTCAGCGTAGGGAATGAAATCTTTTTGATACCAGTCAAGCGGATAGTCACTCTGGCAAATGCTCATGTCATTGGTTATCTGCATGAGTGTTTTTTCAGGTTGATAGGTTTCGTGTGGTTTAAACATGTCCGTTCCTAAATAAATGGAAAAGGGGTTTGCGGTAAATTTAGGCGAGCAATGCTTTCCTGTGCTCGTGTATTCTTTTGTGGAAAGTCCTCGCGATAATGACCTCCTCTTGATTCCCTTCGAGATAATGCTGCGCGTACAATCAATTCTGCGTTAAGAACCATATTACGCAATTCAATGAAATCACGCGAGATGCTATGTTTCCAATAATATTCTTCAATAATTTTACGCCGTCTTATGATCAAGTGTAGCAGATCTTGCAAACCAGCTTCTGTGCGAACAATGCCTGCATAGGAGGTCATTTCACCACGTAAACTGCGCCAGTGGGCATTAATTTGACTGGCACGCCGGGCATTCACTTCACCAGGAGAGCTCCATGTCGGAATGTTATCTGTTAATTTACACGGTTTTGCTGTGTCCATTAAGGTGCAGCGTGCGGCGTTAGCGGCCATGACCACGGTTTCGAGTAACGAATTACTCGCTAAACGATTGGCCCCATGCAATCCGGTAAACGCCACTTCGCCGATGGCATACAAGCGTTTAAGATCAGTCCGACCATCGACATCAGTTAACACACCACCACATTGATAATGAGCTGCTGGCACGACTGGGATCATATCTTGACTCATGTCGATGCCAATCGATAACAATGTTTCATAAATTTGGGGAAAACGTTTTTTCAAAAATGCTTTTGACTGATGAGTGATATCAAGGTGGACGAAACCATGATGGTTTTGTTCTATTTCATTGAATATTGCGCGTGCCACAACATCGCGTGTCGCTAATTCCATTTGTTCCGGCGCATATTGGATCATGAATCGTTTGCCGGTATCCGCATTTTTTAGTAACGCGCCTTCACCGCGCACGGCTTCTGAGATTAAAAAATTATTTAGCGAATGATGATGTAATAAAGTTGGATGAAATTGATAAAATTCCATGTTCCCAACTCGAGCGCCAGCGCGAAATGCCATCGCCACGCCATCGCCTGTGGCTACCATGGGATTGGTTGTGTAGCGATAGGTTTTGCCAGCCCCGCCGGTTGCCAGAACTACGCAATGGGCCGCAAAGGTGTGAATGCGATTCTCATGGCAATCCAGGATATAAGCGCCTAACACTTCACCTTGATTGTCAGTGCGGTGTGGGTGGTAGTGAGTGATTAAGTTAACTGCGACATGGTTTTCAAACATATGGATTTGCGGTTTTTGACGTGCGGCGTGAATAAGGGCTTCAATTACCGTTAGACCCGTTTGATCGCCACAGTTATATATCCGTCGATGTGAGTGACCGCCTTCCTGTGCCAACGCATAGTCACCATTGTTTTTTTTTGTGAAATGGATGGAGTATTGCTGCAATTGTTCAATGGCGTGAGGTGCTTGGCGGATAATGCATTCCACAGTCGGTGTGTAACATAGGCCGTCACCTGCATGCAGGGTATCGGCAATGTGTGATTCCAGTGAATCTTCGGCTATGGATACAGCCGCTATGCCACCTTGAGCATAGCGGCTATTGCATTCGTAGGCTTCGGCTTTACAGATGAGCGCAATGTTTAGATGTGGCTGTAACTCGGTTAGTTGCATGCAGTAATGCAAGCCTGCTAGCCCGCCACCAATAACGAGCACATCAAATGCATACATTTTTCCCTGTTGCGAGAACGATGTATTCATGAAAAGGCTTTAACCAGTTGCGGTGCAAGACCTGTGTATTTTTCAGGGGTCAGTGCAAGCAGTTGTTTTTTGGCTTCACTAGGGATTTCCAATGATTGGATAAATTGTTTGAGACCTTCGCCATCAATGGTTGACCCACGGGTTAAATCACGCATTTGTTCGTAAGCATTGGGCACTTGATAACGCCGCATAACGGTTTGAATGGCTTCACTGAGAATTTCCCAGTTGGCATCCAAATCTTCTTTAAGGGCATTTTTGTTGATCTGTAGCTTGTCATTGCCCTTAGCGATGGATTGATACGCTATCAATGCATAAGCAAAAGCCACTCCTAAGTTACGCAAAACGGTTGAATCAGATAAGTCCCGTTGCATGCGAGACTGAGTTAATTTGTTAGCGAAATGATCGAACAGCGTATTGGCTAGACCTAAATTGCCCTCAGCATTTTCAAAATCAATCGGATTAACTTTATGAGGCATGGTCGATGAGCCAACTTCGGCCGCAACTGTTTTTTGTTTAAAATAGCCCAGTGAAATATAGTTCCAGACATCACGGGTAAAATCCAGCAAAATGT
Source organism: Legionella genomosp. 1 (assembly GCA_945889365.1). Taxonomy (GTDB): domain Bacteria; phylum Pseudomonadota; class Gammaproteobacteria; order Legionellales; family Legionellaceae; genus DDPF01. Next base: position 15,393 of record CAMDBQ010000001.1, read on the forward strand.
TATTGATGCGGATCATTGCATGAGATATTTCAGCAATCCCGTCATGTGGTTCGATTTGCGTGGTATAGGCATTGAACGACAAGCCTAATGATGTGACAAAATTGGCACAGTGCTTGCGCCAGTCTACTTCAGGGTAGGCAATAATATGTGCATTGTAATTGCCAACGGCGCCGTTGCATTTGGCCGATATTAACACTTCAGCTAATTGTTGCATTGGACGTTTAAGGCGCGCAGCAAAGTTAATCAATTCTTTGCCCAGTGTGGTTGGCGTTGCAGGCTGGCCATGTGTACGAGACAGCATGGACGCATTGCCGTGTTTTTTTCCTAGCAAGGTAATCCCGCCAATGATTTCAGCCAATGTGGGTTGAATAATTTGTGCGATGGCTTCTTTCATCATCAGGGCATAAGCCAGATTATTGATGTCTTCTGATGTGCAGGCAAAATGAATAAAACTGGTTATGCCCTTTAATGTTGGAGATTCTTCCAGTCTATCTCGTAGATAATATTCAACAGCTTTAACGTCATGATTGGTTTTCTTTTCATACGCTTTAACTTTCATCGCCTCAGTTTCATCAAATTGGCTGAGCACTTTAGCAAGAAAGGCTTGAGATTCTTTACTCATGGGAGGGACTTCGCGAATCATATCATTCGCTGCCAATGCCTCCAACCAACGGATTTCAACCATTAACCGGTAATATATCAGGGCGAATTCGCTAAAGTAGGGGCTTAGCAAGCATGTTTTTTTTAGGTATCGTCCGTCAACCGGCGAGATGGCATTTAGGGAGGTTAAGGTCATGGGCGCTTCGTCGTAAAATTAAAGTATGTATAATAGCATAAAGTTAAATGATATAAAGGAACAGGTCAAACAGAAGAGATTCTTGGCGAACCCATTTATGCTGGTGTTAAAACCTCATTTGATCATCGATCCCGCAATTCTTGCGGGGTGACAATCCAAACATAGCCATAAGCACGATCAGCAAGCTAATCAATAGCATTGGCATATCACCAAGATAAACCCAAGGTGATGAGCCTGTGGCAGGGTAGATTGATGCATTTAATATGCCGGAACTAAATGCCGGCAGTGAATCAACGATCTCACCTTGAGTATTAATAACAGACGACAAGCCATCATTATTGGCAACAATTTGATAGCGGCCGGTTTGCATGGATATGGCTTGCGACATTTGTAAATGTTGATATACGGCAAGTGAATGACCGAACCAACCGTCATCACTGATGGATACAATCCATTCTGCCAACGGCAATTGATTGCGTAGTAAATGAGGGTAGGCTGATTCAAAGCAGATTAAGGTAGCGATAGGATGGCCTTCTACAGTAACTGGGGATTGTGCACGTTTGCCCGATTTTAGATTGGCCATGGGTACATTTAACCACTGACTGAGCGTCAGCAAGGGTTTGGGGATAAACTCACCAAAAGGCACCAGGTGTTGTTTTAAGTAAGAGCCTTGTGCCGTACCGAGAGCGGTTAACGTATTATAATACGCAGTGTCATCTTTGGTCGTTGTTTCGGGGATCCCTAATAGAATCGCGCTGCCGGCTTTTTTCGCGCGCATATCAAGACTACCAAGAAAATCGCTGACGTAATTCATGGGCACAGGAATGGCTGATTCCGGCATGACGATCAATTGTTTTTTACCCATTAGTTTTGCAATTTCATCTTCATAACGCTGTAATATTTGCCAAAACAAATACTCATCCCATTTGTCTCTCATGGAGATATTGGCTTGAATGACGCCCACTGAAATTTCGGATGAGCCGGTTTTCGTCCACGCATGGTTTTTTAATAGCAATGGCGCAAGCAGGATGGCAACGAATGCGATGATCCATGATGAACGTTTTGCGCGGCTTGTTTGAACGCTTGCTGCAAGACAGGTTGCAGCGAGACAGGTTATAAAGCCAACACCGTATACACCGATAATGGGTAATAAAAATTTTAATGGCGTATCAAATTGCCCAACGCCCAATAGTAGCCAGGGAAACCCACTCAAGAAGCGTGCACGCAAGAACTCAAAAAGACACCATAAGGCACTAAATAAAAAGCATTTGAATAATAGCGATTGTTTTGCTGCCAGACGTTGATACAGCATCGCCACACCGGCTGGGAACAGAGCCAGATAGGCTACAAATATCAAGGTTACAAAGGCGGATACTGGAGGATTTAAGTGGCCATAACTATAAATACTGACATAAACCCAAGAAATACCAAGCCCAAAAAAGCCCAAACCAAACACAAAGCCCGTCCTAAACGACTGTTTTACAGTTTGTTGACTGAGTTGTGCAAATAACAGGGCGATACCGAGAATAGCCAGACCAGGCATATGAATTGGCGCGAACCCGAAGGGAACGAGTAAGCCTGCAAAAAAGCTGCGTAAAGTGACTGCATGGCGAATCGATGCAGTGGCAAACGATCTTAACGTTGTTGAGGGTGTTTGATTCATGGCTGATATGGTAATGTAAATGGGTTTGACGATAGAGTAGTTGGTTGAAAAGGTCAAGTTTTTTACAAATTAACCGTACGTCATCCCTCGCTGCGTTCGGGATGACGTGAAGTATTTCGGGGATGGTTCAAAAGCAGTGAACACTCATCCAATTTTTAATAGTAATTTTTGAGAGCAGTCATCGATCCGCCTAAATTTTGTGACAGAAGACGCTGCGGGGGGTTAAGAAACAACACCCCTTTTACTCAAAAAGGCAAAAGGCAAGCCCTGGTGCGCCACGAAAGCTTGTCTGGAAGTCAGATGTGTCGGGCGTTCCTTGTACAAGCGACAAAGCATTGCAGCGAAGCGTGTCAGAAGTTTTATCGGCCATATATGAGCAAGACTTTCTGGCATGTTCGTTTGGGGGTAGGCCAAAACTCAGTGCGCATCATGCACTTTCAACCCTGAATGAAATCATCTCGGGCAAGAAGGTAGGATGGGTATATGAGGCCGACCTGAAGAATTTCTTTGGTAGTTTAGATCACGGATGGTTACTACAATGCAAGTAATGACATACCCGGGAACCTGATAACAAAATACGCTTTTAGATGGGAAATAGAAACGCTGTTTTCCTGCTTGAAAGGCCGCGGTTTTAATTTTGAGGACACTCATATTATTGATCGCGATCGTATTAAAAAGCTGGTCGTTTTACTGGCGGTGGCTTTCTGTTGGGCGCATAAAACAGGGGAAGGGCGGCATGAGCAACGCGCTATTAAGATAAAGAAACTTGGACGACCAGAGGTCAGTTTGTTTCAATATGGACTGGATTATCTTGTTGATGCCCTTGCAAATCTGTCATATAAATACGAATCTTTACCATGAATAAAAACTTCACATGCAGTGTTCAACGGAAACATCCTCCTCATATTTTCTGCAAATCAATATCTTCTCCCCTGATTCAGTCATTTGAAGAATACTGAAATTTATCTGTTTAAGGAACTTTATATTACTGTCACTTAAAATAAATCCTAACGATACTAGCGGAAATTTAATAGGAGTTATATATAAATCAGTCTTGGGCAACGTTTTCAGATACTCCATTGCTAAAGGGTTAAACGCGTACACCCCAACCACATCTCCTTTTTCCAATAAAGCGATATTTTTTTGCAGGGTCGGTAGATTGGCAATTGATCGAAGTCCCATCATAGCTGCTGTATCTCGAGTGTTTGACCAACCATAAACGGCAATCGGTCTATTATTCACGTCAGATAATTGCTTGATGGTTTTTTCTGCATTAGCAATGCTAGACACCAACGAAGCAGTCAATCCAGCAAAAATAGAAAAAAAGCAAATAGTACAAATCACAGACCAAATAATCGTAATCACGCGCATGAATCTTGTTTCAGGAAAATATGGCGCGGATTGAATCTTCCAACCCACAAGACTTTTCCAGAATAAATTCTCAATCCCTCTTTTATAATCCAACTCACAGAGATCCTTCTGGCGCATGCGTTCAACATACCAAAACAAGTGAATATATAACACATAAAAAATCAAGAAAATCAGAAAAGCAAGAGCGGAGGAGGGCCCTCTGAATATCACATTAAAACGTGACCATGCAGCCAATATGTTCAATTTATGTTCTTTGGCAATTAAAACATAATGATCTTGATAATAGGGCACGGTGAAATACACGTTCTTTGCCCGCGAGGCAAGAATCCCCACTGGCCCAATCACAGCATCCAGCTCCCCACTGGAGACTTTTGTTATAGCAGCATCAACATTTGATCCGAGATCAACATATGTTGTCGAAAAATTATTCTCTTTTGAAATACTATTCCATATATCAACCGCAATGCCAGAAGGATGCCCGGATATATATTGTGAAAATGGCGGTATGTCAACAATACCAACTTTGAAAGGAATGCTTGCCAATACGGCAGGTGTTGGAAAACTTGTTGCTGAATGAATCCATAAAATAAAAAACATTAGCGGAGCCAATAAAAATTTAAATTTCATGGAAGATAACCTTCTCTACGATATCAAGTGGAAGCGTAATAAACAGAGTGACGCGTGGTGGTTTCTGTAATATTCTATAATTCAAATTAATAATACTGCGGTCAAATAAAATGAGCAAATGCTATCGTGTAATTTTTCAAAGAAAGTGTAATTTTTGTAGTTGTTAATAATTAAATGGAAGCAATCACCGTTCTCCAATTTTGGCCCAATCATTGCTGGCAATAGCTGCCCTAATTTGCAAGATAGGATCTAATCCTTCTCTTGACCAACGCATGTGGGCTCTGTCGGGTTTCTAGTGGATCAGTTTATGCATAAATTCCGAACCCTTGTAAATCCAGGTATAATATCTGAAAAAGCGTCTCAGTTTTCAAAATACCATAGCAACGCCTCTTCGCTACCTTGATCAAATTATTCAATCCTTCGACAAATCCACTTTTCCTTCGTTTTTTGCAATAATTAGAAATATAGAGTTTGTATTTCTCAATCGTCACGAGGAAAGAATTGAAACAAGTGACATCACTTTTTTTGACGCGCTTAATCCAACGATTGATTTTAGCCGTCCCCGATTTTTTGCTGCAATGCGTGTTTAATATCTGCTCCTGCAGGCGAGCATTGCACAGGTTATATCGCATTATGGAGTGACTGCAGGTGTTCTTGTGCTTGATGATTCAGACAAAGTACGTTCACGAAACACATCAAAAATCGCAGGCGTCCATAAGGTTAAAGACAAGAAAACAAGCGGCTGGTTTAATGGCCAGGAATTCATTTTTCTTATTCTTGTCACAGGGTTAGTAACCATACCTGTTGGTTTTCGATTTTATACTCCCGATCCAGCACTGAAGGGCACCGTCAACTTGTGTAATCTTTGCTAAACTTTACTAATGAACAATATCAATATATGTGGAGTATATCATGGCTAATCGCAACGAGAACAAAGCGGTCGGTTATCACGGATAAGCTCGCAAGCTACGGAGCTGCTAAAAGAGAAATCTTACCTGGGGTTGAACGTCGTCAACATAAAGGATTAAATAATCGTGCTGAGAATTCACATCAACCTACTCGGCAACAGGAAAAGCAAATGCGGAAGTTTAAATCGCCGAAACAAGCGCAGCGATTTTTACCCGTTCATGGGAAAATTAGGAATTTGTTTGGCGCTCATCGATATAAAATAGTGGCCAATGATCAACGTTCTCATTTGATTGCTTCGTGGAGTCAGTGGCAGGAAATCGTAATGCAGGAAAGGTGTGCCTGAAATTTGGGATATCGCTCTTTTAGACCTAAGCTCGAGGTTTTTTTACACAACTTGACGGTGTCCTCCGGAATTGTCTTCAAAAAGGCCACGACGTCATCTTTTAAACGACCCTGCAGAACGGCGATCACTTTAACTTGAGCATCTGATTCTGCCTTTGTACTAATAACTGTGACATAATCGTATTTTGTGCAAGGAGATGGACTTTATGCAGAGCATAATGATTACCGGAGCGGGTAAAATTGGCAGCTTAATTGCTTGCTTGTTGGCTGAGACGCATGATTATCAGGTTCATCTGGCTGACTTGAATTTTAGCGGCACAGACGTTTCGAGGTTATTGGCTGTCATGCCGGAAATTAAAACGGTGATCATGGATGTGACTGATCAAGTGTCTCTGCAAACGTATTTTAAAAAGCATAAAATAATTGCTGTTATTTCTAGTTTACCTTATTTTCTAAATACCCACGTGGCGTGCGTTGCACATAATATGAAGGCGCATTACTTTGATTTGACTGAAGACACTACGGTGGCCAAATCTGTCAAAGCCATTGCATTAGGAGCTGAAACAGCGTTTGTTCCTCAATGTGGTCTTGCGCCTGGTTTTATCAGCATTGTAGCCAATAGCTTGTTACAGACATTTGAAGAATGCCATCATGCCAAGCTGCGTGTTGGTGCACTCCCGCAACACACCACCAATGCACTGCATTATTCATTGACCTGGTCTACCGATGGTCTTATTAATGAATACGGTAATCTTTGCTACGGCATTGAAGCAGGGGAGCCATGCGTATCTAAACCTTTAGAAGGACTTGAGTCGATTGAACTGGATGGGTGTGATTATGAAGCGTTTAATACATCCGGCGGATTGGGAAGTTTGGGCGAACTGTATGCGGGCAAAATTCAGAGTCTAAATTACAAGACCATACGCTATCCAGGCCATTGTGACAGAATGAAATTTTTGATGAATGATCTTAAATTAAATGACGATCGTGACACATTAAAACGTATTCTTGAGCATGCTATACCCAAGACTTATCAAGATGTGGTGTTGATTTATGTCTTGGTTGAGGGCATAAAAAACGGTGAGTTGATTGAAGAAAGCTATTTTAAGAAAATTTATCCAAAGCTGATTCGTGGACTGGAATGGTCTGCCATTCAGGTTGCCACCGCATCAGGCGTTTGTGCGGTTGTTGAACTGGTTTTAAACCAGAAAAATGGGTTTCATGGTCTGGTGTTGCAAGAGAGTTTTAAATTGGCCGATGTGTTGGATAATCGGTTTGGACAGCATTTCGATACTTACACGGGAAATTAAAATGGATTTATTAACGCATCTGAATATTCAATCAAAAAACCCCGGAGCCTATAGCGGGCATACTTGGAAAGGTGAATTAAACGGCCCTAATCTTCAATCCATAAACCCTGCTACTAACGAGCAAATTGCTGACGTTGCAACCTGTAGCATCCAGGATTATCACGAAGTGATGGAACGCGCTCAACAGGCTTTTCTTGCCTGGCGTATTGTACCTGCTCCTCAGCGCGGGGACATTATTCGGCAAATTGGCCAAGCCTTACGAGAATACAAAGATCATCTAGGCAGTCTGGTTTCGCTGGAAATGGGGAAGTCTAAACAAGAGGGCGATGGCGAAGTGCAGGAAATGATTGATATTGCTGATTTTGCAGTGGGTCAAGCACGTATGTTATATGGGAATACCATGCACTCTGAACGTCCTGAGCATCGCATGTATGAGCAATGGCATCCTTATGGCGTTGTTGGTGTGATTTCGGCATTTAATTTTCCTGTCGCGGTTTGGGCGTGGAATGCATTTATCGCCGCTATATGCGGTAATGTAACTATTTGGAAGCCTTCTTCAAAAGTTCCTTTATGTGCGATTGCCGTGCAAAACATATGCAATCAAGTGCTGAAAAAAAATAATTGCCCGGCCATTTTTTCATTGATTATCCCTTCATCGCATGACATCGGAACCACCATGGTCAATGATTCACGTATGCCGTTGATTTCTTTCACCGGATCGACTGCTGTAGGCAAGGATATTGCAGTTAAGGTGGCAGGTCGTTTTGGTCGTAGTATTCTTGAATTAGGCGGGAATAATGCGATTATAGTTGATGAATCAGCGGATCTGGCTTTGGCAATCCCGGCGATTGTATTTGGAGCAGTGGGAACAGCCGGGCAGCGTTGTACATCCACAAGGCGCTTGTTTGTACACGCTTCAATTTATCAAGATGTGCTTCAACACTTGCAACGCGCTTATGCACAAATTACGATTGGTCATCCATTGGATAATAAAAATCTTATGGGACCCTTGATTGATAAGCAAGCGGTTGAGCTGTTTAAAAAAGCCTTGATTCGGATCAATGATGCCGGTGGTGAGGTTCTTTTTGGCGGTGAAGTGATTAAACGCGCAGGCAATTTTGTACAGCCCACGTTGGTGTCTGGTTTAGAGAATAACAATCCTATTGTGCAGGAAGAAACATTTGCGCCGATTCTTTATTTGATGCCCTACTCCAATCTGGAAGACGCCATTGCTTTGCAAAATGCGGTACCTCAGGGACTCTCATCTGCATTATTTACTCAGCATTTAAAGCATGCAGAATACTATTTAAGCGTACAAGGCAGTGATTGCGGCATTGCGAATATTAATATTGGTACGTCAGGCGCTGAAATTGGTGGCGCTTTTGGTGGTGAAAAAGAAACCGGTGGCGGGCGTGAATCGGGATCGGATGCGTGGAAGGCATATATGCGCCGTCAGACCAATACGATTAATTGGGGAAGTACTTTGCCGTTGGCACAGGGGATACGGTTTCCGATTTAATGTATAAGGAGTTAAATACAATGCAAGAACCATTCATCATTAAAAAAATAGCAGTACTCGGCGCGGGTGTTATGGGCGCACAAATTGCCGCTCATTGTGTTAATGCAGGCATTGAAACATTACTATTTGATCTCGCACCCAAAGAAGGCAAGCATAGTGCCATCGTAGATAATGCGATTACCAATCTGACAAAAATAAAGCCAACGCCGTTGGCTACTCCGCAAACAGCTGGATTATTAAAATCTTGCAACTACACAGATAATTTACCTGAACTAGGCGACTGTGATTTGATTGTCGAGGCGATCGCTGAACGCCTGGATTGGAAAGAAGACTTATATCGTCGTGTCGCACCCCATTTAAATGATCATGCCATTTTAGTAACAAACACCTCCGGATTAAGCATCAATGCTCTGGCTTCTGTGTTACCTGACAGCCTGCGCCACCGTTTTTGCGGCGTGCATTTTTTCAATCCTCCACGTTATATGCATTTGGCCGAATTGACACCAACCTCGACTACATCACCTGAGTTACTAAATAATCTTGAAAGCTGGTTAACCAGTCGCTTAGGCAAAGGGGTAGTACGTGCCAAAGATACACCCGATTTTATTGCCAATCGCATCGGCGTTTTCTCGCTGTTGGCAACGTTACATCATGCGAAAGCATTCGAACTGGGTCTGGATGAAGTGGATGCGTTGACTGGGGCGCTACTGGGAAGGCCGAAATCAGCCACGTTCCGTACCATGGATGTCGTAGGACTCGATACGATGCAACATGTAGTACACACCATGCAAGCGCATTTGACGGACGATCCTTGGCATGCTGCATTCAAGCTGCCTGATTGGTTAGTGGGGATGATTCAAACAGGCCATCTCGGTCAAAAAAGCGGGCAAGGCATTTATCGAAAACAAGGCAAGGCAATTGAAGTGTATGATGTTGCTTTAGCTGATTATCGTATAGCGCAAGGTGAGGTCTGTTCAGAAGTCAAAGCCATTATGAAGTTGAGCCATGCTCGTAAACGTATGCAGCAGTTAATAGCATGCGATCACCCTCAAGCCCGATTTTTGGCCGCCTGTTTTCGAGATTTATTTCATTATTGTGCATTTCATCTGGAAGGCATTGCCGAAAACGTACGCGATGTGGATTTAGCCATTCGATGGGGATTTGGTTGGGCTCAAGGACCATTTGAAACATGGCAAGCGGCAGGCGTTGCTGATATGCGTAAATTTGTGGAGCGCTCAATGGCTGAAGGGGAATCCATGAGTTCGGCACAATTACCAGCCTGGTGTGAAACGATTGCTGATTTTTATACTAAAAACGGTGCGTTTTCCCCCGCGACCGCTAAATTTATAGGTCGTAGTCAATTGCCGGTTTATAAACGTCAGTTTTTCCCTGACCCCGTGATGTTAGAAGAGCCGCTGTCATCAACCACTTTATTTGAAAACGAAGGGGTGCGTTTATGGCATCTAAAAGACGATGTTGCGGTGATTAATTTCAAGAGCAAAGCGAGTGCCATAGGTCAATCGGTTATTGATGGATTCAATCAAGCTTTGGATATCGCAGAACGCCAATGTCAGGGTGTGATTATTTACCAGCACGATGAAAATAATTTTAGTGCGGGCGCTAACTTGCGTGAAGTGGCTACCCTGATCCAGGCTGGTCAATTGAATGTTGTGGATGACATGATTGGCAATTTTCAAAAAATGGTCATGCGCATGAAGTACAGCGCTATTCCAACGATAGCTGCATTAAGAGGGCGCGCACTGGGCGGTGGTTGTGAATTGATGATGCATTGCAGCAGCGTGATGGCAGCGTTTGAATCTTATCCTGGATTAGTTGAGATAGGCGTAGGACTTATTCCAGCCGGGGGTGGTTGTAAAGAAATGGCACTTCGTGCTGCCGCTAAGGCACAAGGCACCGATTTGATGGCGCACATCCGTCCTTATTTCGAACAAATCGCAACAGCAACCGTTGCCAGCAGCGCGCCTGATGCGTTGCAACGGGGGTATTTGCAAGCAAAAGACAACTGGGTCATGCATAAAAACGAAGTGCTTTATGCTGCTCTTGGCAAAGTAAAATCCATGCAAGCCGCGAATTATATGGCTCCATTATCAACCCGATTTGCTGTTGCAGGCCGTGAAGGCCATGCGTTGTTACGGGTGGGTTTGGTGAATTGGCTTGAAGGTGGGCTTATTTCCCAGTACGACTATTTCCTGGCAAATCAATTGGCACAGGTATTATGTGGTGGCGAGGTGAATCAAGGCGAGCTGGTCGATGAAGCCTGGATGCTAAAGCTGGAAAAAAACGCGTTTATGACGCTAGCGGCGGATCCGTTGACGCACGCGAGGATTGGGTATTTGTTGGAAACGGGCAAGCCGTTACGAAATTAAATACATTGTAAATTAAATGTAGGGGCTCGCGGCGCGCGCGCCTACAGAATAATATCCTTGAACATGGAGCATCAAACATGACAAACATATACATAGTAGACGTCCTACGCACACCCGTAGGCAAAGCCCCGCGCGGCGTATTCAAACATACGTTACCTGACGATCTGCTGGCACACACAATCAAAGCCCTGACAGCCCGTCAAGCCACCGTAGATTGGGAAGCCATCGGTGATGTCGTCATCGGCTGCGCCATGCCAGAAGCAGAGCAGGGAATGAATGTCGCACGCATCGCGTCACTATTAGCCGATCTACCGCAATCCGTACCCGCCATGACGATCAATCGCTTTTGTTCTTCTGGCGTGCAAAGCATTGCCACAGCGGCAGCAAGCATCAGGCAAGGTGACATGTCACTGGCATTGGCCGGTGGGGTGGAAAGCATGTCGATGGTGCCGTTAGGTGGCAATAAATACACTGTAAACCCGGCTATTTTTAACAACGAACACATTGCAATCGCATATGGCATGGGCATCACTGCTGAAAAAGTAGCCCAGCGCTGGCAGGTTACTCGTGAACAACAAGACGAATTCGCCGCAGAAAGCCACCGACGCGCCGTGGCTGCACAACAACGTGGTGATTTTCAAGCTGAAATCACACCTGTCACCATTATGGATCGACATGCGAATTTAGCTACATCAGAAGTCACCAGCAAACCGCGAATAATCATGAATGACGAAGGCCCTCGAGCCGAGACATCGTATGAAGCCATCGCACGGTTAAAGCCAGTATTTGCAGCGAAAGGCACCGTAACAGCAGGCAATAGTTCACAAACCAGCGATGGGGCAGGGATTGCATTACTAGCCAGTGAAGCCGCATTAAAGGAATATAACTTACAACCCATGGGTCGATTGCTCAGTTTCGCTGTTGCAGGCGCTCCCCCTGAAATCATGGGAATAGGCCCCATTCATGCTATTCCTCTGGCACTGAAACGCGCAGGCATAACCCTTGATCAACTGGATTGGATTGAGCTCAACGAAGCATTTGCCGCACAAGCGCTAGCGGTGATTAAAGAGCTTGATTTACCACGAGACAAAGTGAATCCATTAGGGGGTGCCATAGCATTAGGCCATCCGTTAGGCGCTACAGGAACAGTAAGAACCGCTACGTTATTGCATGGCTTGCGTCGAACCAACGGTCGTTATGGCATGGTGACCATGTGTATTGGAACGGGAATGGGCGCAGCAGCTATTTTTGAAGCGCTATAGAAAAAATCAACTGGTATGTATCCCGGTAAACCGGTAACTCCGTATAAAGCACCATCTGAACATCCTAAAAAAAACTGCGGCCCGCTGCGCGGGCGCTATTTGTGTCAACAACAAGGTCAACTGAAAAGGGGTGAAGGGCTAAAGGGTTAAAGCCCGGGAACAACGGACACCAAGCGTGAGGAACTTACCGAGGCTGCTCTGACCGCTGCCGCCGCCTGACGCGAAGACCTGGAGCCACGCGGTGCCAGTCGGATCACCTGAGTTCTCGGTAGAGCTCCAGTAGCCGCCAGCCAAGCATGAAGTGCCTGTGCAAGAGGTTAACAACAGCGAAGGCAGGTTGGTCACCATGTTAGGCGTACCCGATACGCAACCAGAACCATTGGCTGCCGGTCCCATCTCACATATGGCTGGTAAATACCAGTCTGTAAAACCCCCGATGCTGGCCTTGCAGAGGCCTGATGCGTATTGTGTTAATGGGGTTGGTGCGGCTCCTCCCGATGCTCTATTCGCGTTGTAATACGTGACGATGTTGGTGGTGTCACATGAGCCATCAGTTCTACCATTGCAGGCAGATTGGCCTGTTATCTGCCCTGAACTGGGGATAGGACTTGCGCTCGTGGATGTTTCAGAAATCCCGAAAATGGCTATATAACTGACGGTGGTACCCGAACCGTCAGAACTCCATATAATCCCATTCGGGTATGCGGCTGCCTGGTCTGTCACTGCGGCCACTTTTCCGCCGATACTGCCCGTTATGGGCGTCGTATCATCAATCGAGTATATAAATCCTGATTGATACACGCTGGCCAATGCCACTATGTTTAGCGTGGGCGTTAGGGCGTTGGTATTTGCCCCCTGAACACTGAGGGTAATCGGCGTTGGGTTGGTGTTATAGGCTGCGGCACTCGCGGTAGCACCAGGTGTGATGGTTAATACGCACGTGCCTGCAGGTGCTATGTTTCCACAGCTGGCTGGCGCTATGGTCGTGCCCGCTGGCAATGCGGGGGATGGGCTGTACGTCACGCTGCTTGCAGTTGATGTACCTGTGTTGGTGAAGGTGATTGTTCTTGGTACGCCGCTTGTTTTAAGTGCCAGTGTAGTGACGCTTGCGCTAATCGTTGTAGACAGGCTGACGGGAGGGGTCACCATAATACTTAAGCTATTGCTTTGACTGGGCTGATAACACTGTAACGGACTCGGATTGCCATCGGGCCCTTGCTGACAAACTTTCGGGCCGGCATTAATATCTGCGTTTAATGCACTGCCTGTAATCAACAATGTTAGAGTGCAAGACGGATTACCGCCTGACAAGGTAAACGGATTAGGGCAGTTCCCTGCCGTAGTGGTTTGTGTGATGCCGGTTATGGGCACCATCATCAGCGTATGGGGTGCTGGCGACTGATTGGTGACTCGATATTGCACGGTGGCTGTCGAATTGGAGGGTACGGATAGCGTGGTGGGTGTTAGAGGTGTAAATGTCCATACCGGACTGCCTGCTTGAGAGGTTGTAGCCATGGTCAGGGCGGCTGCACCCAGTAACAAAGGCATCATGCGTTTATTGTTCATCATTAGAGAGTCCTTACGAGAGATAACTTAAGCTAAATTGAAGTCCATTGGTGTACAGGTGACTCAACGACAACCCTTGCCCCATGGTTTGACCTGATGCGCGCGCCAGCTGGCTTTGACCCCAGTCCGCAAACTCATACCCCATACCGGCCTGCCAATGCTGGTTTATCGCGCGCTGCACGCCAATACCTACGGTATACGTAAAGGCCGTTGTGGTGTTGGATTGGAAATTAGGCGTGGGTGTTGCTTGAAAAAGCGTTGGTGTTGACGTGAAATGACGGGCTTGGTTAAAACCCACGCCTAAACTCCCGCTGACATAAGGTTTAAATGCATGACCTAAGTCTTTAATGAGTTTTCCTTTCACTGCAATGTGGGTGTGCTGGACGTTGTAGGCGTAATTGAAGTTATTAAACTGCGGCAATGCATCATCCCAGATACTGCCTGACAGATTGGCATTGCTGG
>CAMDBQ010000002.1 GCA_945889365.1 Legionella genomosp. 1
ACTGCCACACAAAACCACAAATAAAATCTCAATGAGTGGGTACAATTTTTTTCTGGAAATACGTGGATCGGGTAATTTAGAAAAATAAACGTCAAATCCTATGTGCCCAACCTCATGCATCATGCCACCTCATCACAATTCGAATGTGGTATTTGATCTTGTTTTTTACTGTTCGTCAAATAAATCGAAATCTAATAACCATGTTGTTTGGCCAAGGCCCAACCTACAACAGGTTGATCAAATTTTAATGCGACAGCCGTGTGGTCAAGTGTTCCTTCAAGCTTGACGTCCTTATTAATGTCTGTTATTTTTCTGATCTTATTTATAATAATTAAAGGGATGTAATGAAGTTTAAAGCATGGATTGGCTTGACTATATTAGCCTTGGGGCTCTCTGCTTGTTCCAACCTGGGTTCTGTGGCATTGCCTCCAGATAGGCTGGCCTTCAATGGTTCATTATCAAATAGTGATGAACAACAATCCCTGTTGAATATTGTTCGGTTGCGATACACAGACTCTCCTTATTTCTTAGCTGTAAATAATGTCGTGTCTCAGTTTAACTTTGGTAGCAGTTTTGGCACCAATATTGCCAACGCAGCCCCTCCACCAGCGCTGCTGGGATCAGCTACCGCGAATTTTAATTATAGTGAGGCGCCTACCATTACTTACACCCCATTGCAGGGCGAAGATTACGTTAACCGCTTATTAACGCCCATTGATTTAGATGTTGTGTACATGTTATTCCGCTCAGGCTGGAGCGTGCACCACCTCTCACCGCTTTTGGTTCAGCGCATGGGTGAGTATGAAAACGCGGTTTTGGCATCCAGACCCATATCAGGTCGCATACCGGTTTATAAACCCTTCAAGAAAGTTGCTGGCGTGTTCCGTCATCTGCAAGATGCCGAGAATCTGGTGATTAGCAAAGACAGGATCAATGGCGTATTCGCAATTAAAGTGAGGATCAAACATTATAGTCAATTATCTACGGAGGATCGTTCAATCCTGTCTCACTTCGGTGTGACTGCGAGCTCGCCGCAGTTATGGTTTGTGAGTACACCGTCCAAAGAAAAAAATAACGTGTTCCTTGAAACGAGAACGATGTTAGGCATGCTTTATTATTTGTCGAAGGGTGTAGTTGTGCCCGAGTATGACATTGAACATAGGCAGGCACTCATGACTTATTATAAAGATGGAAAAGCATTTGACTGGGCAACTGTGGTGAATGGTGTGATTCGTGTTCGATCATGCCGCTCTAAACCGAGCAACGCCTATGTTGCGGTACCTTACAGAGGCTCATGGTTCTATATTTCACAGAGCGATTTTAACTCCAAAGAAACCCTGAACTTGCTGTCGATCATGATGGGAATTTATCAAGGGAAAATTCAGAGCACGATGCCTGTCTTTACCGTGAGTTAATCAACCATATGAAAAGGAAAAGACATGAAATTGTTTAAGTGGGGGTTCATTGCAGTGCTTATGTCTAGCAGTGCTGCTCATGCAATCAACCCTATGCCTGGCTGGTATGCGGGGTTTAACCTAGGCGCCAGTCAGGCACCTGCGAGCCATTACATTCTAGTCAATCCCCTTAATGACCAAGTGGCTGGAACGGGCACCTTGTACTATTCACGACTAGGTAGCGTAGGGGGGCAGCTTGGATATCGGGTGGATCACCTCCGTGCAGAAGGGGAAGTTTTTTACAACAACAACTTCTACCGCAACATGAGAATAGAAGGCGTTAACATTCCCAATGACCATGCCGATTCGACTAATCCTTTGCAGTTAAACGGATATACAAATACCTACGCCTTCATGCTTAATGGGTATTATGATTTCTTTGCTCGTGATTATACCACCAAGCTGGTGCCTTACGTTGGACTGGGGGTGGGTTATGCCCATTTTGAAAATAATATACAGTTTTTGTATGAAGGTACGGTTATCGCTGGCTCGGTTCACAACGAGCTAACGAATAGCGCTGCAGGGCAAGGCATTGTGGGATTGAGTTACTATTTGACTGACTACACGGCATTCAGTTTGGACTTCCGCTATTTTGCATCCTTGCAGGGTTCAAATGTGGTGGGCACTGAGGTGAATAAGTTTGATAACCGTCCAGAACTTTATAGCGTGAATTTCACATTTAATTCATCATTTAATCTTGGTTAGTGAGGGGAACACAATGGGTTGCAAAAAAAAATTAATATATTGGGTTAACAGAATGGTTGGTGTTGCGGTGTTAACTGGATGTGGGTTATCAGCAGCTTTTGCATGCACGGACAGTATTTGTGAGGCAAGCCCTGGGCATCATTGTGTTCAAGATGAGACTTCAAAGGTGTGGGCCTGCCAGCCCCCGGTACCTAAGAAATGCGTACCGACACCAGCACCAGCACCAGCAGCAAAAGCAACACCAAAAGCAACGCCAGCACCAGCACCAGCACCAGCACCCACTCCAGCATCGTAGGGTTGCGGCCTTGGCCAAACAATGATGCCGACTGAAGATCATCTTGGTCCAAGGTCACAACATACGCGGGCTTAATGCTAGGGGTTGATATGTAGGATCCCACTTCTTTATATATTAAAATATCAGCAGCTCTTAAGTCCAGTAAAGGTTGTTAGGTATTAATATTCCAACACGGTCACGTCTTCGGGATGACGGGGAAGTTATCAATTCTTCTTATATAACCCATAAAACACCTGCCCCGCCTTTTTCAATTTAACCTCTTCCCAGATTGCAGGATCAAGCGCCATTTCCTGAGCCGATTCCAAATAGAGTAACCCGCCAGGTGCTAGTATGGAGGTGCTTTCAAGTATGCTGATGCAGCTGGGTAAGTGGTCTTGAGAAAACGGTGGGTCAAGAAATATGATGTCGAATGGGTCTTTGGTTTGTTGCATGTAAGTGCATGCATCTTGGTTGATGGTGGCTAATTTGGGTGAATTGAACAACAAGGCAATTTTTTTCAGGTTGGCATAGGCTTTTGGTTCTTTTTCAATGAGCACGACTTTGCCGGCACCGCGTGAAAACGCCTCAAAGCCTAATGCGCCACTGCCAGCAAAGGCATCAAGGCAACGTGCATCGCGGATCGTGTTCATTAACCAGTTAAACAGGGTCTCACGAACGCGATCAGGTGTTGGCCGCAGGCCTTCTACTGCTGGGAAACTTACTTTTTTGCCGCGGTATAGGCCGCCAATAATACGAATGCTTTGGTTCATGATCGCCCCACCGTTATTTGCAATAGTTTATCTGGATTGATTTGATGCTGAAATGCTTGTTTGATGTCCGCAATACTTACAGCGTTGATGTGATCGATATAGGTATTCAGGAAGTCTTTGGGTAAATCATAAAAGGTTATTCTGAGCAGCAGATTGGCAATATTGCGATTGCTGGCGAGTGATAAGGGAAAGCTGCCGGTCAGGTATTGTTTTGCGGCCCTGAGCTCTTGTTCGTTAGGTCCTGATTTGATCATCGATGCCAGTGTTTCACGAGCCACATCCCATGCTATTTTAGCTTGGTTATGTTTGGTTGAGAGCGAAATAATAAACGGGCCATTGCCTGGCATGGGAGAAAAGTTGCTGGATACCCCATAGGTTAAGCCCCTTTTTTCACGCAGCTCGTGGGCAAGCCTTGATTCCATCGAAGCTCCGCCCAGAATGTAATTCCCCACCTGTAGTGCGAAGTAGTCGCTATTGTGATGTGTTATCCCCAGTTGTCCCAGGCGCAGCGCCGATTGTGGCGCGTCGTGAAGTATCTCTATGTTTATTTCTTCGGCTAATGGGGGTGCCGAAGGGATAGCAGCTGCGGCCTGTCCTTTGGGTAAATCACGCGTAATGCGCTCGGCCAATTGATGTGCTGTTGCTTCATTAATGTCTCCCACCAATACAATGACGGCATTTTTACTGACAACATATTGCTGATAGAAATGACGCACGTCTTCAACTTTGAGTGCATTTACTGTCTCGGAACGACCCGCAATGGGATGTCCATAGGGATGCTTGCCATATAGAGTCTGATAAAATGTGTTTCGTGCGATGGTATTGGGTCGTTCATTATTTTGTTTGATGCGCATTAATTGTTGATTTTTTTCGCGCAAGAATGCGTCTGCTGGGAAATTAGGGTGGTTGATTAATAACGCAAACATGTCAGTCGCTTGTTTGAGCGCGTCAGGACGGGTCAAGGTTCTTAAGGTTAATGCCATGATGTCCTGGGAGCTGGCGCCAGAATATTGCGCGCCGGCCTCAGCAAATTTATCGGCGATTACTCCAGCATCAAGACCTCCATTGCCTTGATCCAGTAAATTTAACGTTAAGGCGCTTAACCCGAATTGAGCGCCATCGTAGGCTGATCCGGCTGCAAATGCGATGTTAATATCCAGCATTGGGACGTCAGGTGCCTGGTGAAAAACAACGTGCGCCCCTTTTTTAGTCTGCCACTCGCGGATTTCGAAAGGTTTTGCTAAAGCAGAGTGGGTGAAGATAATGAGAGCGACTATTATCATCAGGTTGGTGATGTGTGTTTTCATATTATTTAACTCCCTCAGGAACCAATCGCGCTTCCGTCATGTTGTTGTTCTTAAAGTAGCGTTGCGCCGTTTTTTGTATTTGTTCGGCGGTGACGCGATTCATGCGTTCAATGTATTGGTCAGCGGTTTTCCAACCCAGGCCTACCGTTTCAAGCATGCCCAACTCCACCGCTTGATCATAAATGGAATCTCGCTGAAAGGTTTTTTGTGCAATCAGTTGGGTTTTGATTCGCTGCAACGCATGTTCATTGATGCGCGTTGTTTTTAACACGTTGATTTCATGCAGCATACCGGATTTTAACTCGGCTAATGTGTGGTTTTTGCTTGGCGTGCCCATTAAAACAAATTGGGTCTGGTCGCGTGCATAACCATTATAATTGACAACAAGTCCACTGGCGATTTGAGAACCACGCACCAGGCGTGCATTAAAGCGGGCATTGTCACCGAGGGCCAGTATGCAGTGAATGAGGTCTAATGCATACGGTGTTAGGGCTTGTTCCGGGGTTGCTGTTTTAACTGTAGGAACAGTATATCCCAGAATGATCACGGGGATTTGAGAGGGAGATTGCACGCGCACAGTTTTGAGACCTAAAGCGGGAGGCTCTTGCTGTAATTTACGTAAAGGCAGGGCGTGCTTGGCCATCGAGCCAAAATACTGTTGTGCCAATGCGTAAACCTGTGCCGCCTCCACATCGCCGACGACAACCAACGTGGCATTATTTGGTGCATAATAACGTTGATACCAAGTTTTAGCATCGTTAACATCCATGGTTTTTAAATCGTTCATCCAGCCAATAACGGGATGATGATAAGGTGCGCCAAGGTGGGCGGCTGCTAAAAAACGCTCATAGGTTAGCGCTTGTGGGCTGTTATCCGTACGCATGCGCCGCTCTTCTTGAATGACTTTGATTTCTCGACCAAATTCATCTTTATCAATCAAGAGACGCTGCATGCGGTCGGCTTCCAGTTTAAAGCTCATTGCAAGATGGGGTGCTGCTATTTGTTCATAGTAGGCAGTATAATCAGTATTGGTCATGGCATTTAGCTGGCCGCCAACCGCTGCGACTGTCTTTGAAAATACACCGAGAGGGTATTTTTTAGTGCCTTTAAACATTAGATGTTCAAGTACGTGCGAAATGCCGGTAATGCCCCCCGGCTCGTCAGCTGAACCGACATTGTACCAAATCATGAAAACAGCAATCGGTGCGCGATGATCTTCTCTTACCAGTATTTTTAATCCATTATCCAAGGTAAACTGTTGTGTCTGTGCGAAGAGTTGGCTGGATAGTAGCGTTAATAATGTGATTAACATGATGCGCATGATGGATCCTGAAAAAGATGGTAGAATTCCATATTTTACCCGGTTTGTATACCTTAAAGATAGAATAGCGATGATTAAATGGTTTAAACGCGATCAAAGTGTGCCTGCACCTGAGCAAGCGGTTGAAACCCCTTTGATGGTTGAGTCTGACTCGCCTGGGTTTTTTTCGCGATTCAAGCGTGGTTTAAGTAAAACGCGTCATCAGTTGGGTGATGGTGTTGGACGGCTGTTGCTCGGAAAAAAAGAAATTGATGCCGCTTTGCTTGAAGAGCTGGAGACCTTGTTGATCCGTGCTGATTTGGGTATGGAGACCACACGAAGTATATTGGAACAGCTGACGGATGGCGTTGCCAGAAATCAATTGGCAGATGGCGATGCTGTGTTTGCTGCGTTGAAAGTACGCATGCAGGCTATCTTGACATCGGTAGCGCAACCATTGGTGCCGGTAACGGGCAATCAATCACCGTTTGTTATTTTAATGGTTGGCGTGAATGGTGCTGGAAAAACAACAACCATCGGTAAGTTGGCGAAGCAATACCAGCAGGAAGGCAAAAAAGTTATGCTGGCCGCAGGCGATACGTTTCGAGCGGCCGCCGTTGAACAATTGCATGTGTGGGGTGAGCGCAATCAGATTGCTGTGGTCGCACAACATACGGGAGCGGATAGCGCATCGGTTATTTTTGATGCCTTGCAGGCCGCTAAAGCGCGGGGTATCGATGTATTGATCGCTGACACAGCCGGGCGCTTGCATACGCAAAATAATTTGATGGACGAGTTAAAAAAAATCAAGCGGGTTCTGCATAAACTGGATCCAAATGCTCCACATGAAATCATGCTGGTTTTAGACGCCGGCATTGGCCAAAACGCGCTGAATCAGGCGCGACAATTTAACCAGGCGGTGGGTTTAACGGGGATTACGATGACGAAGCTCGATGGAACAGCGAAAGGCGGCATATTGTTTGCCATTGCCAATGAATTAGGGATACCTTTTCGTTACTTAGGCGTCGGCGAAGGCATTGACGACCTGCAGCCCTTTGATGCATCCCAATTTGTTAATGAGATTTTTAATCATGATCACATTTAATCAGGTTAGCAAACGCTACCCAGGCGGCTACGAAGCTCTGGGGCAGGTCAACTTTACTTTGGCTAAAGGCGAAATGGCCTTTCTCACAGGGCATTCTGGCGCGGGTAAAAGTACGTTTCTCAAGCTCGTTGCTATGTTGGAATGGCCATCCGCAGGTCAAATTGAGGTCAATGGACAACAGCTGGATAAACTTAAAAGCCGTGATATTGCCCGGTACCGTTCAAGTTTGGGTATTACACTTCAAACACCACAGTTGCTGAATGATCGGACTGTGTTTGCGAATGTTGCCTTGCCATTACAGGTTCAAGGCACGGAGTCACACGTTATCGTCAAACGTGTGCGTGCAGCCCTGGATATGGTGGGGTTGTTGTCCAAGGAAAAAATGCTGCCTCAGAGCTTGTCTGGTGGTGAGCAACAGCGAGTAGGCATTGCTCGAGCCATCGTGCATAAACCCACGATTTTGCTTGCAGATGAGCCAACGGGTAATCTTGACGCTGATTTGTCAAAAGACGTCATGACGCTGTTTGAGCAATTAAATCAGTCCGGAGTTGGGGTATTGGTTGCCACACATGATCTAGCATTGATAGCCAGTATGAAACACCGCATTGTCATGTTAAAAGGAGGGCGGGTATGTTAGGTCAATTCCGTGCACGTCTGACTTATCATGCGCAAGCGTGTAAAAGTGGTCTGTATTCTTTTTGTCACAAACCGTTAACAACCTTGATGACGGTCATTGTTATTGCGATTACGTTGACGTTGCCCGCTTTATTTTGGGTTTTTACGGATAACCTGCAACAGTTGACCGGTGATTGGCAGCGTGGTGGGCATATTTCGCTTTATCTGGATTCGTCCATATCGTCAGCTGATGAATCGGCGCTAGTTGAGAAGGTGAAAACAACACAGGGCGTTGGCAAGGCGGCATTAAAATCATCTGCTGAGGGACTGTTTGAATTGCAGCAACAGGAAGGCATGCAGGATATTATGCAGTACCTGCCTGATAATCCATTGCCATCCGTGATTGATGTGGTTCCTGCGCTGGATGTGACGACATCGCAGCAGGTCAGCGAATTGTATCAAATGCTTAAATCATATCCTCATGTTGCACAAGCTAAATTTGACATGCAATGGGTCAGTCGGCTGTATACCTTGCTTGATATTGCATCCAGGATTGCCGATGGGTTGATGATATTGTTGGCGACTGCAGTTGTTTTAGTCATCGGCAATACGCTTCGCATGGCCATCCAAAATCGCCATGAAGAAATTCAAGTGTTGAAGTTTATTGGTGCTGGTCATTCGTATATCATTCGACCGTTTTTGTACTTGGGCATTTTTTATGGTGTGGCGGGTGCTTTGCTGGCTATGTTGTTGGTGCATCTTATTAATCTCAGCCTGTCGTTACTGGTTAATCAGTTAGCGGAAACGTATCAAATGCATTATGCCTTGATGGGGTTGTCGCTTCGACAAGCAGCATGGTTGTTGCTGTCTGCGATTGCCTTGGGCTGGTTGGGTGCGCGGTTGTCAGTGAGTTCGTTATGTAGGACGAAATTTGGATAATAATCGCGTTTACTTTGCCAATCGTGAAAATGTCAGTCGGTTTGTTAATCGTTGGGATTTTTTGTTACTGATTTTGGTGTTTTCTGTTTTATTTTTTTTAGGCTGGGCAAGCCAGCAAATGGCAACGCCCTATTCTTTGGGCGAACCGCTGCCCATTTCGCTGGATCCGGGGCAATTGCCGTTTTATGCCTCGCGAACCGTATTACGGATGTTCATTGCCCTAACACTGTCGATTGCTTTCACCTTTGTAGTGGGTGCACTGGCGGCGAAAAATCAGCGGGCTGAGCAGGTTATCATTCCGGCGATTGATGTACTGCAATCGGTGCCCGTATTAAGTTTCCTGGCCATCACCATCACAGGTTTTATTCATCTATTTCCAGGTAGTTTATTGGGGCCTGAGTGTGCGTCGATTTTTGTTATTTTTACGGCTCAAGTCTGGAATATGACCTTTAGTTTTTACCAGTCGCTTAAATCCGTGCCTGCGGATTTGCATGAGGTCGCTTCGATGTTTCAGTTGTCAGCCTGGCAGCGGTTCTGGAAAGTTGAAGTCCCGTGCACCTTATCTGGCCTGTTGTGGAACATGATGATGTCGATGTCAGCGAGCTGGTTTTTCGTGGTGGTGTCAGAAGCCATTGTGGTGGCCCATCAAGATATTCGCTTGCCAGGCGTGGGCTCATATATTGCTTTGGCGATTGAGCAAAAAGATGTGCAAGCCGTGGGGTATGCCATTTTTACCATGGTTGTGGTTATTTTTATTTATGATCAAATTTTATTTCGGCCGCTAATTGCATGGTCTGAAAAATTTAAAATGGAGTCATCTGGTGAAGAAGAATACCAATCCTGGTTTATCGATTTGATTCGTCGAAGTCGTTTAATAAAGCATGTTGATACCGGGTGGCATATACTGAAAGATGCGATGGTGAATGTTCAGTGGTTGAGTCATCGTACCCCCAAGGCGGTGAAGGAAATTGATTTTAATCGACAATGGCATATGGATTGGATATGGAATGTGATTGTTCTGCTAGTTGTCATTACGAGTGCCTGGCTTTTGTTTGCCTATATCTTGTCTGCTGTGAGCCAGCATGAAATCTTCCATGCTTTTCTCTTAGGGGCGGCAACAGGAACGCGTGTTATTGTGCTTATTATGCTTAGCTCCTTGCTGTGGATCCCAGTCGGCGTTTGGATTGGGCAGCGACCCGGTATTGCACAAAAAATTCAGCCTGTTATTCAATTTGCCGCTGCATTCCCGGCTAATTTATTTTATCCGTTATTTGTCATTGCAATCGTACGGTTTAATTTGAGCGTTGAGATTTGGGTGACCCCTTTGATGATTTTGGGCACGCAATGGTATATTTTATTCAACGTCATTGCTGGTGCATCGATGATTCCGCGTGATTTGTGTCTTGTGGCTGATAATTTTGGGGTAACCGGATGGCAATGGTGGCGGCGTTTGGCTCTGCCTGCAATCTTCCCGTTTTACATTACTGGAGCCATTACTGCAGCAGGTGGTGCGTGGAATGCCAGCATTGTCGCAGAATATGTCAGCTGGGGAAATACCTCGCTGAAAGCCACAGGTTTGGGTGAATACATTCAAGCCAGTACATTGGCCGGTGATTTCCATAAAATTGCGCTGGGTACAGCGATGATGTGTATTTATGTGCTCATCTTTAATCATTTAATATGGCGCCCGCTTTATCGATTGGCGCAAGATCGTTTTAATTTCAACTGAGAACCGTATGTCTGAAACCATTATTGAAATTAACCATTTGCGCAAAGCATACAAAAAAGCAGCCACTCAGGATTTGCTGGTGCTTGATAACATTAATTTTAAATTACACGAAGGTGAAATTGTCGCTTTGCTGGGAAAATCAGGATCGGGAAAATCCACACTCCTGCGGATTATTGCAGGGTTGATTGCGCCTACCAGCGGGCAAGTTTCATACCGCGGACAGCCTGTAACAAAGCCCGTTCGTGGTATTGCAATGGTGTTTCAGTCCTTTGCCCTGATGCCATGGCTAACCGTACTGGAAAATGTGGAGTTAGGTCTTGAAGCGCAAGGCGTTAGTCGCGAAGAACGCCGGCATCGTGCGATTGAGGCGATTGATATCATTGGCCTCGATGGATTTGAATCGGCATTGCCCAAAGAGTTATCCGGTGGAATGCGCCAGCGGGTCGGTTTTGCACGCGCACTGGTGATTAATCCGGATGTGTTGTTGATGGATGAACCTTTTTCAGCGCTTGATGTATTAACCGCGGAAAATTTGAAGTCGGATTTGCTGGAGTTATGGCAGGAGAAAAAAACCAACACCAATGGCATTTTATTGGTGACCCATAACATTGAAGAAGCCGCGATGATGGCCGATCGCATTGTCATCCTGGGCAGTGACCCAGGACATATTCGCGCTGATTTGCAAGTCACGCTAGCCCAACCGCGCAATACAGAATCGCCTGAATTTCGCGATTTGGTGGATAGGATTTATACCTTGATGATCAGTGGTTCCCGGGAAAAAGCCAGACAAACGTCGCGCGAGCGGCAAATCGGTTTGGGCTATCGTTTGCCGGATGTGGATCCATCTGAATTATCAGGCTTGATTGAAACCATGACCTCATTTGAAAATCGAATTGATTTGCCTGATTTGGCAGATGAACTGACGATGAATGTGGATGATCTATTTCCTATTCTGGAAACACTGGAAGTGTTGGGCTTTGCTGAAATACTGGAAGGGGACGTTCATCTTAGCGAGCTGGGCAAGCAGTTTTCAGATGCGGATCTGCAGGAACGCAAGCAATTGTTTGCGCAGCGACTGTTGGAAAAAATTCCCTTGGCGCGTTATATCCGCCGAATTTTGGATGAAAAAGTCGGTCATCGTGTATCTGAAGAACGCTTTTTAACCAAGCTTGAGGATTATTTAAGCGAAGATGAATCTGAGCGCGTCCTGCGAACGATGATTGACTGGGGACGCTATGCTGAGATTTTTGCTTATGATTTCAAGACCGGATTTTTGAGCTTGGAGAATCCGGGGATTGTGAACAGGGGATGAGAAGTCAATACAGCCCTGCTATATTCGAATATTAATAAACTGCCAAGGGTCACTTTGATCAGTGTTTTGGTTATTTGAATGGTTTTTTTCCTGCAGGGGCGTCCAATCTGTATAATAGCCACCGACGTTGCCCAGATAAGGTAAAGCCAAACTCAAAATATACTCATGGTCCATTTCTTCAGGCTCTATAATTCCACGTTCTGGATTTTTAATGGCCCAAATTATACCCGATAACACCCCAGCTGCAACTTGCAAGCTTGTAGCATTGTTATGGTTAGCTAATGTTCTAGCTTCATGAATGGATAGATGAGAGCCATACCAATAAGCGCCTTTTTTATTACCCATTAATAAAACGCCGAGTTCATCAGCGCCATCAACAATGTCTTTTAAAAGAATTCGTTTTTTCTTTTGGGGCGTGTATTTCCGTTGCACAAGTTCGTTTAAAGATAAAATAGCATCAGGGCAGGGATGATAGGCATAATGAACAGTTGGCCTGTAATACACTGTATTATCTTTTTTTAACGTTAAATACTCTGCAATAGATAAAGATTCCGCGTGAGTAATCAAAAAGCCATTAATAGGGCCAGAGGCAGGGGCCCAGGTACGGACTTGAGTCTCAGCGCCTGGCTGACTAAGATATATTCCGCAATTTGAGCCAAATGTGTGATGATTTGCATCATGAGGCCAATGACGTTCATGACTTCCCCAGCCTAGTTCAGCAGGCCGCAGCGCTTCAGAAATCAACGCTTCTACTGACCATGTATTTATAAATTCATCTGTTTTTTTAATTTGAGAAGAAACTTGAGTATCATGTTCAGATATATGTATGGTTTTTATATCAAGATCATGGGCCAATTGAGCCCATTCCACGGATTTTTGTGGTAGATCACCTGTCCACTTATTATCTTTTGCCAAGTTCCATAACGCTTGTTTAAGAAAGTGGGAGACTAACCCAGGATTGGCGCCATGTGTTAAAACAGCGGTAGGACCTAGCTTCTTATGTTGTAATGTAGCATCACGCAAAGCATAGTTAGAAAGGAGTTGACTATTATCGCTATACCTTGCTTCCCATGATTCAGCGGCTGCATCCAGATATAATATTTTATTTAAATGGCAATATTTTATTAAATCAATACTGGATACGCCTACGGATAAATTTAACAAAAAATCACCCGGTTGCAGAACAGAGGACAACAGTTCCTGGTAGTTGTTTTCTGTTACAGCAATTTCTTTAAATGGGACACTATAATTTTTTGCCACATCTGCACCAAGATTATGTTTTGACAGGATGTGAATCTGAGAGGGGGCTAATTTAAAATATTGGAATAAAAGAGGTAATATGGCTTGGCCAATACTGCCAAATCCAAGAATTAGAATTTTATTTTTAAATCCTATTGGGGTCACAGATTGATCCATTATTCCCTCATTAAATAGAAGCCTCTATTTATAATTATTTAAAATAGAGGTATTAATAGTACTAAAGAAAACTGCAGTGGACAACAAAAAGGTAACCAATAATTGAGGAGTCATGGAATGTATATTGATGGAAGATTTACTGTATCCAAAAGCGGAGCTACTCGCGAGATTATTGATCCCGGTAATGGCCAATTGATTGCAAACGTTCCAGAAGGCACCCGAGAAGATGTTGTTCTCGCGATCAACGCTGCGCGAAAGGCTTTCGATGAAGGTGCCTGGAAAAAAACATCAGCGCTTGATCGAAGTAAATTGTTATTCAAAGTTGCCGATTTGATTCGGGCTAATGCAAAAATGTTAGCGGAGCTAGAAACACGAAACTGTGGAAAGCCTTTGGCAGAAGCAGAGTATGATGTGGGTGATGCAGCCAATTGTTTTGAATTTTACGCAGGCCTTGTTACTAAAATTCATGGCGAAACGATGTCGGTTCCAGCGAACTCTTTTAGTTATGTTCTACGTGAGCCTATCGGTGTGTGCGGACAAATCATTCCATGGAACTTCCCACTACTGATGGCAGCCTGGAAGCTGGCTCCAGCACTGGCAGCAGGAAATACTGTAATATTAAAACCTTCAGAACTGACGCCGATGACTGCGGTTGAGTTATTCAAGCTGATTGATCAATGTGGATTTCCAGCCGGAGTAGTGAATCTCATCACGGGTTCCGGTGTAGGAGCAGGTGAAGAATTAGCAATGAATTCGATGGTCGATAAAGTTGCATTCACGGGTGGTACCGTTACCGGCAAAAAAATAATGCAGGCTGCTACGGGAAATTTGAAGCGAGTATCATTAGAGCTGGGTGGCAAAAATCCAAATATTGTATTTGCAGACTGTGATCTGGAAATGGCAATTGATGGCGCTCTTTTTGGTGCTTTTGCCAATCAAGGCGAGGTATGTTCGTCTGGCTCTCGCTTGTTAGTGGAGCGCTCTATTCATAAAAAAATAGTAGCCGGAATGTTGAAAAAAATCCCCAATATAAAGCTTGGCCATGGTTTAGGCGATGGAGTAAAAATGGGCCCCCTGATTTCAAGCGCTCACCGCGACAAAATAGAACGTTACATCAGGATTGGGATTGATGAAGGTGCGACATTAGTCTGTGGCGGGAAACGCCCTACAGGTGAAGCGTTTGAAAAAGGATATTTTTTTGAGCCAACTATTTTTGATGAGGTGAAGCCAACCATGCGCATCGCTCGAGAAGAAATATTTGGTCCCGTACTCGCGGTCATCCCTTTTGATACCGAAGAAGAAGCCATTCAAATTGCAAACGATACCGAGTATGGTTTAGCAGCCGCCGTGTGGACCAGGAACCTTACTCGCGCTCATCGAGTTACGTCTCAAATTCGTGCGGGAATTCTTTGGGTAAACCACTACCATCCAACGTATAATGAAATGCCTTGGGGTGGGTACAAACAAAGTGGTTCAGGGCGTGAGCTGGGTTTGTATGGAATCGAAAGCTATCTTGAAATCAAGCAGGTGAATATTAACCTGGATGAAACACCAATTGGATGGTACTCATGAATCAAATTAATATTAAAACACACATACCAGGACCAAAGTCACAAACATTGATGGAACAACGTCATAAACATGTTGCACGAGGTCCCTTTCACGTTACCCCCATCTTTGTGGAACGAGCAAAAGGTTCGTTTGTTGAGGATGTAGATGGTAATGTGTTTTTGGATTTTTCATCTGGGTTTGGTGTGGTGAACACAGGGCACTGTCCCGACGCAGTGGTCAATGCAATCAAGGCTCAAGCCGAAAAGTTCATTCACACGAGTTTTAATGTTCTTCCTTATGAGGGTTATATCAGCGTATGTGAAAAACTAAATTATCACACGCCTGGATGTTTTGAAAAAAAATCAATCCTGTTTAATTCTGGAGCTGAAGCGGTAGAAAATGCGATTAAAATTGCTCGCGCCTATACCGGAAAGCAAGCGGTAGTTTGTTTTGATTATGCTTACCATGGACGCACTTACATGGCGATGTCACTTACAGCGAAGAACAAACCCTACAAGCATGGATTTGGACCGTTTCTTTCAGAGGTCCATCGCGCTCCCTTTCCATATGAGTATCGATGGAAAGGGAATAATTGTGCGGAAGAATGTTTCGACGATTTTTATGATCTCGTTAATTTTCGTGTGGGCGTTGAAAATATCGCTGCAGTAATTTTAGAACCCGTGTTAGGCGAGGGAGGATTCATACCCTTCCCAGTTTCCTTTTTGCAAAAACTTCGTGAATTTTGTACGTTAAACAACATTGTTTTCATTGCAGATGAAATTCAATCTGGTTTTGGCCGCACGGGAAATATATTTGCGATGAAGACAATGGGAATAGAGCCTGACCTTACCATCTCGGCAAAAGGACTCGGTGGTGGAACAGTGATCTCGGCTGTAACAGGTAAAGTTGAAATCATGGATTCTGCAATGGTGGGGGGGTTGGGCGGAACCTTTGGAGGCAATCCCCTGAGTTGTGCAGCAGCACTTGAAGTATTCAAAATCTTTGAAGAGGGGGGTATTTTGAACAATGTCGCCAATCTCTCAACGCACCTTCATTCGAGGCTTTCTGGATTTAAAGAAAAATATAAAATCGTAGGTGATGTTCGTGGTTTGGGTGTTATGCAGGCTATCGAGCTGGTAAAAGATAAACGCACGAAGGAACCAAATAAAGTAGCCGCAGACAAATTGGCAAGATTTTGTTTAGAGCACGGACTGGTCATTCTTGGCTGTGGAACATATGGAAATATAATTCGCCTCCTCATGCCGCTTTCTACCGATATAAGCGATTTGGACATTGGACTGTCTATTATTGAGGAAGGGCTCAAAACATTATAAATGCATTACGTCTATTCGTGCAATCCTGTTAAATAATTCGCCACTGACGTCATGTCCGCATGACTCATGTGTTTACTGATATCGCGCATGATTGAGTTTATATCATTGCTGCGACTCTTGTTTTGGAAGGCTAGCAATTGAAGCACTGTATAGGCAGGTTGCTGACCTGCCAAACCAGGAAAACCTGCTTGTGCATTGCCCGTTCCATGCGGTCCATGACAGGCGATGCATGCGGTAATGTGTTTCTCTAAATCACCACGACGATAGATTTCTTCCCCACGTGTTTGTTTTTTTTCAGTTGTTTTTTCTGGGACTCGAGGGAGATTAGCGTAATAATTAGCTATTTCATTGATGTCATCATCGGTTAATTGCGCAACCATCGGTGTCATGATTGCAGCATTACGCGTGGTTGCATTTTTATAATCGCGCAATTGTTTCGCTAAGTAGCTTGCATGTTGACCAGCAAGGCTAGGCCAATCAGGATTGACGCTGATACCTTGTGCGCCATGACAACCCACACACATGGTGGTTTTTTCCTGTCCCGCTGTAGAATTGGCTGTGACATGAACTGATAACAGAATGCAAGTGAGTCCGAATAAAAAACGTTTCATTTTTATCTCGGTTAAAAGAGGAACGCTATGATACACTGTGTGGCATCAAACCCCAAAAAGAAATGAATACAATGATTAAAAATCCCTATTCTCAAGCAACGTTCTTGAAAAGTGCAGCACTCGTTTCTCAATTGCCAGCAGACACAGGCTACGAAGTGGCTTTTGCAGGTCGCTCCAATGCCGGTAAATCCAGTGCATTGAATTGTTTGACGGGTATTCGTCAATTGGCGCGCATCAGTAAAACGCCTGGACGTACGCAGCTTATTAATTTATTTACTGTAGGCGATGAAACGCGCCGCTTGGTTGATTTGCCAGGGTATGGTTATGCGAAAGTTCCCATGCAGGTTAAGCTGGATTGGCAAAAAAATCTGGCACATTACCTGGATGTTCGAACCAGCCTGCGTGGATTGGTCCTGTTAATGGATATTCGCCATCCGCTCAAAGAGCTCGATCAAATGATGATTAACTGGGCTTTTGACCGGCAATTGCCAGTGCATATTCTGTTGACTAAATCTGATAAATTAAGCCGGGGGCAGGCGCAAAGCACGGTTTTGCTAGTACGAAAACACTACGAGTTGATGCATGATTTATTATCGGTGCAATCGTTTTCATCGTTGAAAAAGCAAGGTGTTGAAGAACTGATTAAGGTATTGAATCAGTGGTATGGATGGGACGTTACATCATTTTAATAATGGCTGAAAAATCTAAATCACTCATACCTGCATCATTAAATTTCTGGTAAAGCCGGGTCGCCTGTTCACCCATGGGCGTTTTGACCCCAACGGTTTCCGCAGAATACTGGCTTAAACATAAATCCTTTAACATCATGGCGGCTGTGAACCCTGCCTGGTAATCGTGATTGGCAGGAACGTTGTCTAAAATGCCGGGAACGGGAACGTATTGATTCATGACCCAGCATTGGCCTGATGAGTGTGTCACCACTTCAAATAATTTTTGTGGTGTTAAACCTAACTTTTCCGCCAGTGTAAATGCTTCTGAAACTGCAATCATGGATACCCCAAGGATCATATTGTTGCAAATTTTAGCCGCTTGTCCGCTGCCTGCCGCACCGGTGTGAATAATTTTTTTTCCCATGTGAGTCAAAATGGGCTTGGCCTTATCAAAAGCTTGCTCCGTGCCGCCCACCATAAACGTCAGTGTTGCAGCCGTCGCACCTTTGACCCCGCCTGACACAGGTGCGTCGAGTGGTATCAGGTGGTGAGTGCTGGCTTCCTGATGTAACTTGCGTGAGGTCATGACATTAATTGAAGAGCAATCGATGTATACAGTATGGCTATCTGCTGCAGAAAATAACCCTTGCGCGCCCAGACAAACGCGCTCTACTTGCGGGCACGTTTGCAACATGGTGATGAAAATGTCTTGGCCTTGAGCTGTAGATTGCAGGGTTTTTGCTCTGGTACCGCCGGCATTTGCGAATGCAATCAACGCTGTTTCCTGTAAATCAAATCCTGTGACGCGATGACCCGCATTGATCAGGTTGATTGCCATGGGTAAGCCCATGTGACCTAATCCAACAAATCCGATGTTCGCCATGCTTTCTCCTACTTATGTGTCGGCATATTAAATCCATGTTCACTAAAATCAGTCTCAGGCCAACTACTCGTAACCGTTTTGAGTTTGGTGTAAAAGTGAAAACTCGCGCTCCCATGCATGTTAGTGTCACCAAATACAGAGCTTTTCCATCCACCAAAAGGGTGGTTGGCAATAGGAACGGGGATGGGAACATTAATCCCTACCATGCCTGCCTGCACGCGCTGGGTGTATTCTCGTGCGCTGTAACCGTCGCGTGTAAAAATAGCGGTGCCATTGCCATATTGGTGACGATTGACCAATGCCAGAGCCTGCTCAAAATCAGCGACTCGGAGGATCACTAGCACAGGACCAAAGATTTCCTGTTGATAAATTGACATGGATTCGGTGACGTTATCAAATAAAGACGGACCAAGAAAGTAGCCTTGTGGATAATTTGGGTGTTTGAAACCCCGGCCATCAATGAGTAAATCCGCGCCCTCCTTAACCCCTATATCAATAGCCTCTAATACACGTTGTCGATGTGCACTACTGACCAAGGGACCCATATCGCAGCCCGCTACATCGCCCGCATCAATCTTGATGCGCTGTATTAATGGCCTAAGTTTGGCAAGCAGGTTGATAGCTGTTTGTTCACCAACGGCGACCACGACGGAAAGAGCCATGCAACGCTCGCCAGCGGCACCAAATGCCGCGCCTACAACGGCATTGGCGGCCTGATCCAAATCAGCATCGGGCATGACCACGGCGTGGTTTTTAGCCCCGCCAAATGTATGCGCCCGCTTCCCTTGTGCTGTAGCCGTGGTGTATATAAATTTTGCGACCGGCGTAGACGCTACGGCTGTAAAGGTCGCAATGTCTGGGTGCTTTAATAAATACTCAACCGTGGTTTTATCCCCGTGCAGACAATTGACTACGCCATCAGGTAATCCTGCATCACTGAGGAGCTCCATCAAGCGCACAGGAGCGGATGGATCTTGTTCTGAGGGCTTAAGAATAAACGTGTTGCCGCAAGCAATGGCCGGGATCATCATCCAAATCGGTACCATCACTGGAAAATTAAAGGGTGAGACGCCGGCGCAGATCCCCAAGGGTTGGCGTAAAGTATAACAATCCATGTTTTTTGAAACGTTGACGGACATGCGGCCCTCCAGTTGCGCAACCAGACCGCAGTAGAATTCAACGGCTTCAATGCCCCGAGCGACAGAGCCTTTGGCATCATCAAGGGTTTTACCGTGTTCCCGAGTGACCATTCGTGCCAAATCCAGTTGATTTTTTTCCAGTAGATCGCGAAATCTGAAGAGAATATGCGCACGTTTTAATGAGGATGTTTGCGACCATATTAATCCGGATTTTTTGGCCGCAGCAATGGCACTATCACAGATGGTTGTGCTAGCAAAATCAACCTGACCAATGGCTTCTCCAAGTGCTGGATTGTAGATGATGTGATTTTGAGTAGAGGACGCAATGACTGCTTTGCCTGCGATATAATGGGGTACGGTGTATGGCATTTTAAAGCTCCTGAGGTTTCTGTAGGCTTAATGGCACTGAGTGAAGGATCCCCTCGATCATCCGAGCCTTATCCCAAGGCACCAACCGTTAACAAATGCTCCAATCCATAATATAACGTATCAAGCTGTTGTACCTTCTGGCATGCGAGAATCAAACCTGGCATAAACGAGCTGCGATCGATCGTGTCGTGTGTGATCGTGAGTGTTTCACCTAGGTTGCCAAAAATAACCTGCTGACGTGCAAGAATCCCAGGCAAACGCAAGGAATGAATATTGATGTCATGATGAGTGGCTCCACGTGCGCCAGGCAATAACTCCTTAAGGGGTAGTTTGGCTTTCGCTAAACGACGTGCTGCGGCAATCAGTTCTGCTGTTTTGATTGCTGTACCTGATGGCGCATCCAATTTCTGTGGGTGATGGGCCTCGATAATTTCCACTTCAGGCAACAAGCGTGCAGCATCAGCTGCAAAGCGCATCATGAGAACAGCACTGATGGAAAAATTGGGGACGACAATGCCTCCGAGTTTTTTTTCTTCACACAATTGACGGAGTGTCTGGATTTGCTCCTCAAGCAAACCGCTCGTGCCTATCACGGGGTGGGCGCCTTGGTTTATAATGGTTAAACTATTTTCATAAACACAATCTGCGCGGGTCAGATCAATGACAATTTGTGCGCGTGTTTCGGTAATGGCCGCTTGTAAATTATCATCACGCGCCAAGCTGGCAACCAATTCAAATTCAGGGTGTTCCTGAAGGGTCTTGCATGCCAAAATACCCATTTTCCCATGAGCGCCATTGACGATTACTTTAGCTAACATCATTCCTCCAACTCTTCATCGGTCGTCTTCGATTCATTTAATGATGCCTTGACGCTTCGTCGTGCCCATATACTGGCAGGGATCCAACCAATGATAGTCACTTGCATGACCAGAGCGATCAATGCGCCAACGGGGTCATCATTAATTAATAAAACAATCCAAGGGGAAAAAATTGTCAAAAACCACATAAAAATCCGTTTCATTTTGGTAAAATCCTTTGTTAACCATCATTTTTAAAGTATATACCTGTATGCAATGACTTGCAAAATGAGGGTGAATGCTGTACATTGGCTGTTCATTTTTCCGGAATAATTATTTCCGGTATTAGTCCAATTTTAGCCATCAAACAAGGGTTACCGTATGAGAAAGCAGGAGCTGCACCCACGTACTGCAGTCATTAATCAAAAACAAAAAAATCTGTCTAAAAAAGCTCGTCTCGATGCATTGACGTGGCTTGCCGCTACGTTTCCACGCGCATTTGATAATACAGTTAGTATACAGCCATTAAGTTTAGGCATTATGACCGATATATTGGCTCATGCCGATAAAGCAAATGAGTCTGGAATTTCAAACAGTAAATTACGTGAAGCCGTGGTGTTATTTGCACGCCGGATTGATTATTTGACCTGCTTGAAAGCGCGAGAAATGCGCGTGGATCTGGAAGGCAATCCTGTGGCGCAAGTGACAGAAGAAGAATCGGCACTGGCTGCAGCAAAAATCAAAAAACGGGTAGAAAAAAGTGCTAAAAACGCACGTAAAAACTTAGCTGTGACACCGTTTACTAAACCTCCCACTCAACGAGAGGCGAGTCAACCTGCACACGAATTTACTCCCTACTATCCTGAGCGTGCCCCCGCATACAGCGTGCAAAACAGTACTGCACCTACGGCACGCGTTGCGTCAGTAACCGTTACACATAAACAGACGCGTCAGTATGATCCCGATGCAGTGGCTCGCCTGAAAGAAAAGTTGGGTTTGTCGCGCAAAAGCGCGGAGACGGTAGAGTAGGGTATTTGACTTTGTGGTGGGGACGTCGCATTTCATCGGTAACGCCAACGCCCACGCCCACGATGAAATGCGACTTTCCCACCCTATGT
This sequence comes from Legionella genomosp. 1, assembly GCA_945889365.1. GTDB lineage: Bacteria > Pseudomonadota > Gammaproteobacteria > Legionellales > Legionellaceae > DDPF01. Next base: position 21,400 of record CAMDBQ010000002.1, read on the forward strand.
GTTTTTTTAAATCACACGGCATTTGCTCTGGCTTCAAGCACCGCAACTGCAGGTAGTGTCTTTCCTTCCAAGTATTCTAAAAACGCCCCGCCACCAGTAGATATATATGATAATTGATCTGTCAGATCATACTGATCAATTGCCGCCAAGGTATCACCGCCACCGGCAATGCTGAACGCGTCACTTCTCGCGATCGCAATCGCTAGTGCGCGGGTGCCATAAGTAAATTGCGGAAATTCAAATACACCGACAGGGCCATTCCAGATGATGGTTTTGGCGCTGTCTAAAATACCAATGTAGCGCATGACGGTTTCAGGCCCAATGTCCATGATCATGTCATCTTTTGCTACGTTGGCTAATGATTTGTTGTATGCAGGGCAACTGTCACTAAATGATTTACCAACGACTACATCCGATGGAAGTGGAATTTTACAGCCGGTTTCTACGGCTAAGGCCAGGATATCACGTGCTTCATCAAGCAAGCTGCTTTCGTACAGAGACACCCCAATTTCATTGCCCTGAGCTTTCAAAAAAGTATTGGCAATGCCGCCCCCAGGAATCAAAACATCAACCATGCCTATCATTTGCTTAAGTAATGATAATTTAGATGATACTTTAGCGCCACCAACAATCGCAATAATGGGTTTTTTGGGCGCTCTTAGTACATGCAATAATGCAGTCAGCTCTCGTACTAATAATGGGCCGGCTACTGCGATGGGTGCGTAATTTGCAACACCACAGGTTGATGCGTGTGCACGATGCGCTGTACCAAAAGCATCCATGACAAAGACATCACATAATGAGGCAAGCTGTTTGGCCAATCCATGATCATTGGCTTTTTCACCGTGATTAAAGCGCACATTTTCACAAAGAACCAACTCGCCCGGCGCTACAGTTACCCCATTCAAATAATCAGTGACAAACCCTACCGGGCATGCAAGATGGGTTTTCAGATAATCAGCGACAGGCGCTAATGAAAATCGGCTTTCCATCGTTCCTTCTTCCGGTCGTCCAAGATGAGACATGACAATGACTGCAGCTCCCGCTTGCAGGGCTGCACGCAGAGTGGGTAAAGCCGCTTGCAAACGCTGATCGCTAGTAATAATGCCATCTTTGATGGGCACATTTAAATCTTCGCGAATCAAGATACGTTTGCCACGCAGGTCAATGTCACTCATTTTGATAACGTTCATTGTTGTTCCTTAAAGGTTCATCATGTATTTCGCCGCATCCAGCATTCGATTGGAAAAGCCCCATTCGTTGTCATACCATGCAACGACTTTGACTAACCTACCCAGTACTTTTGTTTGGGTGGTATCAAAAACTGCCGAGGCCGGGTAATGATTGAAGTCGCACGATACCAGCGGTTCGTCATTAATATGCAGAATGTCACTTTGCGCATTACGCATGATGGCATTGACTTCATCGGCCGTCGTTGTGCGTTTGGCAATGAAGGTTAAATCAATAGCCGATACATTTATTGTTGGAACGCGCATGGCGAAACCATCCAGTTTACCAGCCAATTCAGGTAATACCAAGCCAACAGCAATTGCCGCTCCTGTTTTTGTAGGAATGATGGATTGTGTGGCCGAACGCGCACGGTGCAGATCCTTGTGGCTGCCATCCAGCAGCATTTGATCTTTGGTATAGGAATGTATTGTATTCAATAAACCGGATTCAATTCCGATTGCATCATTCAGTGGCTTGGCAACCGGTGCTAAACAATTGGTTGTGCATGAGGCATTGGAAATAATGATATCAGACGCTTTTAGAACCTGATGGTTGACTCCATAAACAATGGTGGCATCAACATTTGTACCGGGTGCGGATATGATTACCTTCTTGGCCCCAGCAGTAATATGCTGCATGGCGGTCGCGCGTTGTGTAAAATGCCCGGTGCATTCAAACACCAGATCCACATCCAGCGCCTTCCAAGGCAGGGCGGTTGGATTACGTTCTGATGTGACGGCAATCGAGTGGCCGTCAACGATCAAGTTTTGGCCATTAACGTCCACTTTGCTATTAAATCGACCGTGCGTTGAGTCATAACGCGTCAAATGGGCGGTGGTATTAATCCCCGATAAATCGTTGATAGCGACTACGTTAAATTCATTTTGTCGCTGATTTTCAAAAATAGAACGTAAAATGCAACGACCAATGCGGCCATAACCATTAATTGCAACCCGTATTGTCATACAACCTCTCCGAATTTTTCATGAAATAAAGCGCGTAACGCGGCGACTGTTTTTTCAACCGTGATACCTAACTCCTGATATGCGTCTTTTGCAGGTGCTGAAACACCAAAACGGTCAATGCCAATCACAGCACCATCCAATCCAACAAAACGATACCAATACGTACTCGATGCCGCTTCAATGGCAACACGTTTTCGCACAGCAATGGGTAATACCTGCTCCTGGTATGCGGCATCCTGAGCCAGAAAACGCTCAGCGCAAGGCATTGATACGACGCGAACTTGCAAGCCCAGAGCTTGAGCCTGGTTGGCGCTTTCAATGGCCAGGTGTATCTCCGAACCGGTTGATATCACGATGGCATCAGGGGTTTCTTCACAGTCTTGAAGAACATACCCACCGCGTTTTATTCGCTCATATCCATCGTCAGCATGATTTAATGCCGGTAAATTTTGACGCGTTAACAACAAACACGATGGGCCATTGTGTTGTTCAATGGCTTGCTGCCAAGCAACGGCTGTTTCCATTAGATCAGCAGGACGCCAAACATGCATATTGGGCGTCATTCGCAGCATGGCGGCCTGTTCAATCGGTTGATGGGTTGGGCCATCTTCGCCTAAGCCAATCGAATCATGGGTGTAAACAAAAATCACGCGTTGTTTCATTATAGCGCTCAAGCGTACGGCATTTCGTGCATAATCCGCAAACACTAAAAATGTTCCACCGTAAGGTATAAAACCACCGTGCAATGCAAGGCCATTCATGATGGCTGACATGCCAAATTCACGCACGCCATAATGAATGTAGTTACCATTAAATTGGTTGTGTGAGATGGGACGCGTGCCTGACCAGTCGGTATTGTTGGAGCCGGTGAGGTCGGCTGATCCACCCAACATTTCAGGTAATAAGGACGCGTAATGTTCTAAGCAATGTTGAGACGCTTTACGAGTGGCGATGGCTTTGGTGTTTTGTTTGCATTGATCTATAAATGCATCACTGTTCGTGCGCCACTGATCAGGCAAATCGCCGTTTATACGTCGTAAAAATTCATGGTAATCAGCGGGACGTCGTTGTTGGTAAGCATGGCAATATTCCAGCCATTGTTGTTCTTCGTGCTGCCCTTGGTCTACGTGGCTCCATTCAGAATAAATAGTATCCGGGATAACAAAAGCGGGGTAGGGCCAATTCAGGGATTTGCGTAGCGCTTGAATGTGTTCAGTACCTAAAGGTGCTCCGTGTGCTTTTTCAGTACCGGCGACTGCAGAACCATAACCAATGATTGTTTTACATATAATAAGTGTAGGTTTGCTTGTTTCATTACGGGCTTCAATAATAGCTTGTTCAATGGCCGCAAAATCATGACCATCAATTGACTCAACCACATGCCAATGATACGCTCTGAATCGAGCCGCTGTGTCATCGGTAAACCAGGTGTCAACTTCACCGTCGATGGAAATGCCATTGTCATCGTAGAAGACAATCAGTTTCCCCAAACCTAAAGTTCCCGCCAATGAGCAGGCTTCGTGAGAAATGCCTTCCATTAAGCAACCATCACCTATGAATGCGTATGTATAATGATTGATGAGTGCATTATTGTTTTCGTTGAATTTCGTGGCTAATGTTTTTTCTGCAATGGCCATGCCTACTGCATTGGCCAGGCCTTGGCCTAAGGGACCTGTGGTTGTTTCCACACCCGGTGTATCTGTGCATTCAGGATGCCCTGGTGTTTTTGAATGCAGTTGACGAAAATTTTTGAGTTCTTGTATATTTAAATCGTAACCCGTCAGATGCAAAATCGAATAAAGTAGCATCGAGCCGTGTCCATTCGACAAAATAAATCGGTCACGATTAAACCATTTTGGATTTTTTGGGTTATGCCTTAGAAATTTTTGCCATAAAACCGTAGCAATGTCAGCCATACCAAGAGGCATGCCCGGATGCCCTGATTGTGCTTCTTCAACCGCATCAATGCTTAAAAAACGAATGGCGTGCGCTAACGTTCTGCACAAACTCATGGAGGTTCCTGGGTAATCAATAAGGCGCCTATTGTCGCTCAGAAGGCTGTCTTGGGCAAGGTAATACAATAAAATTTACTTTTTGTGTATTATATGCTACGATTGCTATTCATTTACAAGCCAAATGATTTTTTATGGACATCGTTCTGGAGCGGTTGAGGGGTCGTTTTCTTCGAACCCGCATGAGCATTTTTGGCGATTGTTCGGGTAATTTTTTACCCGATAATGCGGATTTATCGAGTGAACGCTTGTCTGCTCGTTTGGATTCATTGGGAAAGCAGGATCCTACGAAAAAACACGCTGCTATCAAATTATTGCTCGAAGAAGACTCATCATTGTGTCTTGAATACACGACAACTCGTGCCTTGCTGTTAAAAACCTTATCATCGTCCCCTGTTGATGAAGACAAAGCGATTGATTTAATAAAAAGAGCCATACTGCTTGCCGATATCCTGTG
>CAMDBQ010000003.1 GCA_945889365.1 Legionella genomosp. 1
CCGGGGCTCTTAAATGCATTAGTTCGCGCTATGTTCTCTATTTTACCATCCGTCTTAAGTTGAAACCGAATGGATTAAACACGGTATTGATAATCATTGTCATTTGATATAAAGTATCAATTCTTTGATGCGGCTTGCCTGAGATGATAATGAAAATTAAAAAAATACCGTTTTACCTTGCCACGTGGATCCTTATGGCAGGTGCCAGTCTGACGATAGGCTTGTTAAGTTTTGGCGGCATATTGGCTGTTTGGCCCGTTCTTCCTGCAGCCGTTGCGGCGTTTGTGCTGTCCGTTGCGTATGAAGGTGAGATTTATTTACAAAACATCAAGGGTTCACTAAAAAAATTATTCAAATCCAGGCAACTCGAGCGACAATTGGCTAAGGCGTGTATGCTGGAGCATTTTCCTTTAGACAAAGGCGAATTGAACCAGGGTTGCCCCCAGTTTTTTAAAGACTATTTAAATCAACTCCAATTGCTTCATCCATTTGAGCATCCATCCCAAAATCCACTCGAACCTAAACGTCTAAATAAGGACAGCCGTGACCGTAAGCAACAGTTGGAAAAAACCTTGGTTGACATGGAAAAATGGTTTGCTGAGCAATTGTTTTCCAAAGAAGATCCCGCCACAAGTTATCAGAGCGAATTGAGAGAGTGGCTGGACCAAAAACAATTGCGAAAGACGATAAAAGAAAAACATGGCTCTCGTGATCAGATATACAAAGGCCTTCGAATTTTTTGTCTGACCGCAGGTGTATTCATGGGGCTAGGCACCACCTACTTGCTCGTAGATGCCTTTGCGGTTATCCCATGGCTGGCTGTCTTACCTGCCAGCATGGTGCCAGGATTGATCGTTCCTATGGCGGCCATTGCTGGTGTGGCTTATAGTTTGCTAGTTTATAATGCCATGACCGATATGATTGGATCCGAAATTGTATCCAAGTGGCGTAAGAAATTTAGTGAGTACAAAAAAATAGAGCACAAAATTGGCATGGGTGTAGTCTTGTCGGTGATGCTGGTGTTAACGGTTGCGTTGAGTATTTGCACAGCGGGTACATGGTGGACGGTTGCGAAAAATACACCACCATTATTTGCCTGGATGGGTCGAATGCCTGCCTTCATCATGTTGATTTTAAATCCGTTGATTTCTGGTATATCGACTTGGGCGTTTAATGTAGAAAATGTCAGCGAAACCCTTGAGATGGCAGATGAGAAGATTGACCGGGTTATTACGTGGGTGATCAATCTACCTTCAACCATCATGCAGGGATTGAAGGGATGGATGTCCAGGGCATCGGCTTGGATGTTTAATGGAAAAAAGGTCAGTGAAACGGATGAGCCAATCCATACGATTTCAATCGAATCACAGAATGAAACGTTACTGCAACGATTAAATCCATTCCGTAAGATAATCAAAACGACGTTTGATCCGCTGATAACCCTATTCTTCGGAGGGCATTTAGTCAGCGTTTCTGCAACTGCCGACCGGATGCCGGGTGTGTGGCCCATTGTATCTATGTTATTGGCTTTCTTTAATGAAATGGTTGAAGATTATCATTATTTTATGGGTGGCCCATCTCTTCAGCACAAGCATGACACAACCTCGATGTTAAAGGAGCGATTAAGTATTGGCGGTGGACATCATCATGGCGATGACATACCGGCCCAACTGTTAACGGCTCTTTTTTCTCCTTTGTACGTGCTGGCAGCAGCCTGGGATGTGGTTTGTAGTGGGCATAGTGAAGGATTTGAATCTTGGGAGGCATTTGTAAGGGCTGTGGATAAAGAAGCAGGCGTGCCACCCGAGGTGGATGTCGAGTTTGGGGCTTTTAATTCTTGTTTTAACGTCTCACGTCAGCCTGTGCCATCAGTGGATAAACATTCTGATGAAGTGAGTGTTAAGGGCAAGACCAGGGCTGTAAAAACGACTCAGTCTAATGCTAATCCTAATGTGAATGCGCCTAATCCGGCTTGGCCGATCGAACATGCTGTTTATCGCATAGAACGTTATAAAGAAAAGCATTTACAGGCTACTGCTGATTGCGAAACCACCAAGGAATACCTGACGAAATTACAGGCTGACTTAGCATCTCGGACGTATTGTACTGTCAGTTGGCCACCTCGACCGATTAAGGAGACAATCGACCATTATGGTTCATTTTTTGCCAAGTCGTCGATTACTCGCGAGTTCCTGGCCGCGTTACCCCAACGAGTGTTGGCGGGTGAGTGGGCTCCTATGCGGACGTAGTGGTCGTCGTAGAGTATTTGACAAAAGTCGCACAACGTCCTATGATTAAAGCATGAAAATAGAAAAATTATATTACGAGTTTTCACCTGATAAAAATCAGTCGTTAATAGAAGAACGTAACGTTAGCTTTGAAGACGTTGTCTCGGCAATCAATAGTGGAAAGTTACTGGATACTGTCGTTCACCCAAATGAATTGAAATATCCTAATCAAAAGATTTATATAGTGGATATTAATGGATATGCGTATTTAGTACCCTTTGTGAGAACAGACAAAGGAAATCTTTTTCTTAAAACTATTTTTCCAAGCCGAAAACTGACTAAAAAATATTTGGGCGATAGGGGTGTATGATGAAAAAAATACGAGATGTGTTTGATGTGAAACTGGATCAGGATGAGATGGATCTTTTAGAGTCAGTCGAGCGTGGCGAATGGAAAACCGTTGCTAATCTTGAGGACGAGTCGGCTGTTGCTAAAGAAGCCGCTGCCAATTTTCTTCGTAAAGATGAGCGTATCACACTCCGTCTTTCGAGCGGTGATTTAGATCGGTTAAAACAAAAAGCAGCTTACAAGGGACTTCCTTATCAAACGTTTATTGCTAGCGTATTGCATGAATATGCTGCAGGGCATTTCAAAGAAGTGGCTTAGGAGTTATTCAAGCTCAGCCGTTTTCGTTGTCTTATGTAGATTGCGGCCTTGGCCCAGCAATGTCGCCATTCGGAGTTCATGTTGGGCCAAGGCCGCAACCTACGTGTTAAACCCATCATTCCAGCAAGTTTTTCAATCCCGCTAAATGCGATTTGGCCAGTGCTTTGGATTTCACTTCATCGCGCTCACCGCCTTTGCCGTACCACTCTAAACTATCTTGCGGCAATTCTTCTAAAAAACGGCTAGGTAGGCAATCTTGCATTTCGCCTGCACGACGACGCTGTCTGGCCAATGTCATGCAGAGTGATTTTTGCGCGCGGGTAATGCCGACGTAGGCCAGGCGGCGTTCTTCATCGATCTGCTCTTCATCAACGCTGACGCGATGAGGCAATAAATCTTCTTCCATGCCCACGAGATATACGAATGGAAACTCCAGGCCTTTTGAGGCGTGCAAAGTCATTAATTGTAGGGTTTCTTCGTCATGTTCATCGGCCTGCTCTAGAATATCAATCAAGATTAATTTATTGATCACATCCGCCAGTTGCGTGCCTTCACCTTTGGCTTGCAAGCGACCCACCCATTCCAGTAATTCCCAGACATTGTCCATTTGTTTTTGTGCTTTCGCAGGCGTGTCGCATTGCTCATACGTATGCGCTTCATAACCACTGTCATCGACCATTTCGCGCAATACATTGACCACGGGTTCGTTTTGGCAGCGCTGTTTAATTGTAAACATCCATTGTTTAAACGTGTTTAATGCAGCGCGTGGTTTATCGCTCAACCGGTCGGTTAGTGCTAAATGATCGCAACAGGCGAACAGACTTTGCCCGCGCGATTTTGCATATTCACCCAACGCTTCCAAGGTTGTATCACCAATTCCGCGTTTAGGCGTATTGATAACCCGTAAAAAAGCGGCGTCATCGGCTTCATTACAGAGTAATTTCAGATAGGCAAACACGTCTTTGATTTCGGTGCGCGCAAACCAGGATTGCCCGCCGCTGATATGATAGGGGATACTGTGCTGGCGCAAAACGGTTTCAAATACGCGTGATTGATGATTGCCACGGTATAAAACGGCATAATTGCCGTAGGAGGTTCGATTACGTAATTTATGGCTGATCATATCGGCAACCACTTGCTCCGCTTCATCCTGCTCGTCTCTGCAGCATAAAACACGCAACATCTCGCCATGGCCCAGCTCGCTCCATAGTTTCTTGGTGAATAAATGCGGGTTGTTGGAAATCAGTTGATTGGCTGCATGCAGAATCCGACCGGTTGAACGGTAATTTTGCTCTAATTTGATGATTTTTAACTGTGGATAATCGATGTTTAATTGCGCCAAATTTTCAGGTCGCGCACCGCGCCAGGCATAAATCGATTGATCGTCATCGCCTACGACCGTTAAACTCGCACGTGTGCCGACCAATAATTTAACCAATGCATACTGACAGGTGTTGGAATCTTGATATTCATCTATCAACAAATGACGGATTTTATTTTGCCAATATTCCAGGCTGCCTGGGTGTTGATTTAGCAAGCTCACTGGCATGCGAATCAAATCATCAAAATCGACAGCATTGTAAGCTTGTAATGCTTGCTGATAATGCGGGTAAATGGCTGCGGCTTCTGCAAATATGGGCGTATCCGGCGTGCGTCTTAATACATCGTCTGGCGCCAGCATTTCATTTTTCCACTTGGATATTTGCTGTTGTACGCGCACTAAATCTTCGCGGTCATTGGCACGAGCAGGGGGGAGAAATCGCCGTAGCATTTGCACGCAATCTTCACTGTCAAAAATAGAAAAGCCGCGTTTTAGTCCACAATGATCCACGTCACGCTTGAGGATGCTCAAACCCATGGTGTGAAATGTCGCGACGTTTAAGCCCCTACGTGAAGGGGCAGGCAGTATCAGTGCGATACGGTTGCGCATTTCATTGGCGGCTTTATTGGTAAAGGTGACGGCAGAAATGTTGTGCGCAGCATAGCCGCATGTTTCAATTAAATGCGCAATTTTTTGCGTGATAACCCGTGTTTTACCGCTACCCGCACCCGCCAGAACCAACAGTGGCCCATCGATATATTTTACAGCCGCCATTTGTTGGGGGTTGAGCTTCATATGGATATTCCATGAAAAAGAGCATTATCGCATAGATTAAGTTAAAATCGGATTTTTATGTTGAGCCTGAGCTGTTATGAATGATGAATATGATACGTTACAACGCTTTATGTTTGAACACGCCAGTATCCGGGGTGAAATTGCCCACATCGATGAGGTCTATAAAACCATTTTAAATCAACGCCCTTATCCGCCGATGGTTCAACGCTTATTGGGTGAGGCGCTTGTATCTTGTCTGCTGTTGGCAGGAAGCATTAAGTTTGAAGGTGAAATTACGCTACAGTTCATTGGTGACATACGCCTGCCTTTAATACTGATTCAATGTGACCATCAATTAACTATTCGCGGTTTTGCAAAATATCAGCAGGAAGGCAATGACATCGATTACAATGAGGCGTTTTTACAGGGCAGGATGGCGCTCACCATTAATCAATACAATCAGACCAAAGCCTATCAAAGCGTTGTGCCGATTAGCTCGCTGTCGATGGGTGAAAACCTGATGAATTATTTTGCACAATCAGAACAGGTGGCTAGTCGCGTATGGCTTGCCGTCAACAATGAAATGGCCGCAGGTATCCTCTTGCAATTGATGCCAGATCAAGACACAAAAAAACGTGAGGAATTTTGGGAGTATGCGGTGCAAATCGGCCAGACCATCACAGAGTATGAATTATTAACCCTGGATAATCCCACTATTCTGCACCGCTTGTACCATGAAACCGAATTGCGCCTTTATACCGCGCGTCCAGTACGCTTTCAATGCCGCTGCAATGAAGGCAAGATGAAACAAGTGCTGACCGTTTTAGGTGAAGTCGAAGTGAAGAAATTGTTACAAGAAACCGGCACGGTTGAGGTCGTTTGCGATTTTTGCAGACACCGCTATACATTTGATTCGATAGATGTGACGTTGATGTTTCGGTAGGGGCACGCGTCGCGTGCTCCTACATGATATACGTTGCGGCGATGATCACAATCAATGCACCCGCAAACCAACCTTCGAAATAATCCCGGCATCCTCGTTTGTGGGCCGGATATAATCACTCCGCATGGCCTGCAATATTTGCTGCAATGTTATAAATTGATTGCTCAGTTGGAAATATAACTCAGCCAATGCGCTGTCTTGCAGCTCCCCTGCAGTCAAATAAGCGGCCTGACCCATGTCACTAAAATAATCCAGTTTAACATGATGACGATCAGCCATCCCCGGAAACAAACCACACAAGAGCAAGCTTTTGTCCCCGACATCTCTCAGCAGTTCAATTTGCCGCCGTCCGGATGAATTCATGGAGTCAAGAAAATCCATTGAAACCACTGATTCCATTAAGCGAGCCGTTTGCGAATAGCGCATCAGCAAAAATACCAGATAACTCTCGGTGTTTTCATTTAAAACCAAGCGAGTATTCGCTTGGGCCTCATTCACCAACGCATGCCATTGACTGGTATCGGTGGGGTGCAAGATCAATTGCTTCATGATTTCCGACCTTTTAATGTTGCTCATTGTAAGTTTAGCAAAGGTTTGGGAGAATAGTGGGAGTAAAATTAAAAATAGATACTCTCCTCGAGAGGATTCATGGTACTATGACGAATCCGTGCACAAGTAGTTTTCTTTTAAACGCCTGTATGCAACCTCGTATTCTCGTTAATTGAAGGTCATTATGATTGAAAAAATTCGTAACATCGCCATCATCGCTCACGTTGATCATGGCAAAACAACTTTGGTAGACAAGTTATTACAACAAACCGGTACGCTGAATGAGCGCGGACCTAAAGTTGAGCGATTAATGGATTCCAATGCACTGGAAAAAGAACGCGGCATTACCATCACTGCTAAAAATACGTGCGTTCATTGGGAAGGGTACCAAATCAATATCGTGGATACCCCTGGACACGCTGACTTCGGCGGCGAAGTTGAGCGCATTCTGTCGATGGTTGATAGTGTTCTGTTACTGGTTGACGCAGTCGATGGCCCTATGCCACAAACCCGTTTTGTTACCCAAAAAGCGTTTGCTCAAGGCTTGAATCCAATCGTGGTCATTAATAAGATTGACCGACCAGGCGCAAGACCGCATTGGGTTATGGATCAAGTTTTTGACCTATTTGATAATCTAGGTGCTACCGATGAACAATTGGATTTCCCTGTTGTCTACGCATCAGCACTGAATGGTTTTGCCAAACTTAATTTGGAAGATGAAGCCACCGACATGCGTGCGCTGTTGCAAACCATTGTTGATAAAGTAAAGGCGCCCGAAGTCGATTCAGACGGTCCTTTCCAGATGCAAATCAGCTCGCTAGCATACTCGTCGTATGTTGGCACCATCGGTATTGGTCGCGTAAACCGGGGCCACATTAATGCCAAAGCGCCAATTAAAGTGATTGATAAAGACGGTAACGTGCGCAGTGGTCGTTTATTGCAGTTGCTTGGATTTAAAGGCCTTGATCGTGTTGAGATTGAACAAGCCCGTGCCGGCGATATTATTGCTGTGACGGGTGTGGATATGTTAAATATTTCTGACACGATTTGCGATCCAAATAATGTTGAAGCATTGCCTCCATTAATGGTTGATGAACCCACCATTAGCATGACATTCCAAGTTAATGATTCACCATTCGCAGGTCAAGAAGGCAAGTTTGTTACCAGCCGCAGGATTCGTGATCGTTTGCAAACTGAATTGTTGCATAACGTAGCACTGCGCGTTGAAGACACAGAAGACCCCGATAAATTTCGCGTATCGGGTCGTGGCGAATTGCATTTGTCTATTCTGATTGAAACGATGCGCCGTGAAGATTATGAATTGGCTATTTGTAAGCCTGAAGTGATCATGAAAGAAGTCGATGGCGAGTTACAGGAGCCGTACGAAAATCTGACCGTTGACGTTGAAGAAACCAATCAAGGTAGCGTCATGGAAAAATTAGGCGAGCGTCGCGGTGAACTGCAAAACATGGTTCCAGACGGCAAAGGTCGTGTGCGTCTTGATTACAGTATTCCGACTCGTGGACTGATTGGCTTCCATACTGAATTCTTATCTTGCACATCGGGTACGGGTTTGATGTATCACGTGTTTGATCATTACGGTCCCGCCGTTCGTGCTCGCATCGGCAAACGTAACAGTGGTGTGCTGATTGCGAATTGCCATGGTACGGCTCGTGGTTTTGCCCTGTTTAATTTGCAAGAACGCGGCAAGTTATTCATTGAGCCACAAGCGGTTTGTTATGAAGGCATGATTGTCGGTATCCATGCTCGCGACAATGACCTCGTGGTTAATGTCACGAAAGAGAAACAATTAACGAACATGCGTGCCTCAGGTACGGATGAAAACATTGTTCTTACGCCAGCTATCAAGTACTCGCTTGAGCAAGCCCTTGAATTCATCGATAATGATGAGCTCGTTGAAGTGACGCCAAAATCAATTCGTATTCGTAAAAAAGAATTAAAAGAAATTGATCGTAAACGTAGTTCACGTTCAAATACAGACGAGTAACGATATCCATGACCAAACAATCTTTCAAACGCGTTATCTTATATGCGCGCCAACGCCGCGCAAATCAGGATGTTAGCGAAACTCTGCAGCGGTTGGTTGAGTTTTTGCATATCCAGAAAATTGAGACGTTTGTTGATTGTGACACCGCAGCCGGTTTTGACCTGCATCTTCCAACGCTTGCGCGTGAGAAGATGGGTGAAAAACATGATTTGATAGTCGTGGTTGGCGGCGATGGCAGTTTACTGTCCGCAGCCCGCATGGCGATCAAAGTTAATGTGCCCGTGATTGGTATTAATCGCGGTCGGCTGGGTTTTCTTACCGACATCTCGCCCTATGAAGTGGAAACACAAATGGGCGCGGTATTGGCCGGTAACTATTGTGAAGAAAATCGTTTTTTGCTGCACATGCGCATTCATGATGATGACGACACTTATTTTGAAGGCGACGCACTGAATGATATCGTTCTCAGTCGTGGTAATGAAACGCACTTAATTGCGTTTGATGTTTATGTCAATCAACAGTTTGTCAGTCACTATCGTTCGGATGGCATGATTTTAGCCACACCGACCGGTTCAACAGCCTACGCCTTATCTGCAGGCGGACCCATCATGCATCCGCAGTTGAATGCGATTGTCATGGTGCCGATGTTCTCACACAGCTTGAGTTCACGCCCGTTGGTCATCGATGCAGGAGCGCATGTTGAACTCCGCATCAGCACCAGTAATGAGAGTAAACTGCAAATCAGTTGCGACGGTCATGAGTCTTCTGTTGTCGAACCAGGCCAGCAAGTTACCGTTGAAAAAACCGCACAGCAATTACGCCTATTGCATCCCAGTGATTATCACTATTATGATACATTAAGAATTAAATTAGGTTGGGGATCACATTCTCAAGGATAACCCATGCTGACATCCTTACATATTGAAAATTTCGCGATTGTATCGCAACTTGAGTTGGATTTTGCTCACGGCATGACGGCCTTTACGGGTGAAACAGGCGCAGGTAAATCAATCATGATTGATGCTTTGATGCTGGCACTTGGTGGCCGTGCAGATGCATCAGTTATTCGTGCTGGCGCTGAAAAGTGCGAGATATCAGCGAGCTTCTCATTTGACGACGCATCGCAACCGGCGTCTTGGCTTGCAGAACATGATCTGGCCAATGACGATGGTGAAATTGTATTGCGCCGCATCATGTATGCCGAGGGCCGTTCCAAATCTTACATTAATGGCCAGCCCTTTCCACTGCAAAAAGTCAAAGAACTCAGTGAAATGCTCGTCGATATCCACGGCCAGCATCAGCACCAACGTTTGTTACAACATGCAACGCATCGCCAACAGGTTGATCAATATGCCAATCATCAACCGCTGCTTGATGACGTAGCCCGCCTTTATCGCCAGTGTCAGCAGGTTAAACACGCCCTGGATGCATTGCAAAACCAGGAATCTACCCGTGAACGCGCTGAATTACTTCAATATCAACTGGGTGAGCTAACCAGTCTTGATCTGCGAGATGGTGAAGTCCAGGCGCTGCACGAAGAACACCAGCTCTTGCATCATGCACTAGAATACCTTGAAGATGCACAAGCCATCACAGACCTGCTGAGTGCTGATGAGCAACCCAATGTTTGCTTGGGTCTGAATCAAATTATTCAACGCCTGGCATCGTTACCTCAAGAGCACCCACATATTAAAAACGCTGTTGAGCTGATTAACAGTGCGTTGATTCAATGCGATGAAGCCTTGAGTGAAATAACCCATTTTTCAACTCACGTGCAACTTGATCCTGAACGATTGCAAGATGTAGAAACACGCATGAGCAATCTGCATCAAGCCGCACGTAAATACCACGTCGACGCGAGCCAACTGCCGGGACTAGCCTTGCAATTAGAGCAAGAACGGCAGCAGTTACAAGGCTTGAATAAAAAGCAGGATCAATTGCAAGCGGAATATAGCCTGCATTTAAAAGCGTATGAATCTGCAGCAATGATATTGCGCGAATCACGTAAACAACACGCCGCACAATTGGCTGAAGACATTAGTTTAACTATTCGCCAACTGGGCATGCCCAAAGGCTTTATCACAGCAGACTTTATGCCGGTGGATAAAATGCAGGCGCATGGTTTGGATAAAATTGAATATAAAGTCTGTACCAATCCAGGTATGGCACCCGATACCTTGGCTAAAATTGCCTCGGGTGGAGAATTATCACGTATTAGTCTAGCCATTCAAATGATAGCTGCCAAACGCGGTGCTACGCCGACCTTGTTATTTGATGAGGTAGATGTCGGCATCGGGGGTGCGACAGCCGCATTGGTCGGGCAATTATTGCGAAGTTTAGGTGAGCGCCTGCAATTATTTTGCGTAACCCACCAACCTCAAGTTGCCTCCTGTGCGCATCAGCATTTTATGGTTGAGAAATACACCGATAATGAGCAAACGTTTTCACGGGTTATTGCGTTGGCTGATGCTGAGAAAGTGGATGAAATCGCGCGTATGTTGGGTGGATTGACCATTACTCAGCAAACCCGATCACATGCAAGTGAATTATTGATGCAGGGTCACACGTGAGATAAATGTGTAGCAACGCAGGGTGGGCACGTTTGCTGGCACTTTGTCCACCCTGCGGTAAGATTATTTCTATTGGAGTTACTTTTCATGTCAATCAAACCCGTAGTGAAAATGGGTAATCAACAACTTGGCACACCTTCGCTGCCCGTTGAAAACCCATCCAACATCACCCCAGCCCTACAAAAATTAATCCAAGACATGCTCGACACCATGCGTGAACGTGATGGCGCAGGCATTGCAGCCCCTCAAATAGGCTGTAATCAACGCGTTATTATGTTTGGGTTTGAACATAATCCTAGGTATCCTGAAGCAGAAATGGTACCGTTTACCATCTTAATTAATCCCATGATCAAAATCATGTCGGATGAATTAGTAGACGGATGGGAAGGGTGTTTAAGTGTGCCTGGATTACGCGGATTAGTGCCACGTTATAATCAAATTGAATACAGTGGGTATGATCATACGGGTCAATTTATTACACGTCAGGTCGATGGATTTCATGCGCGCGTGGTGCAGCATGAATGTGATCATTTGGACGGGATTTTGTATCCAAAACGGATTAAAGATTTGAGGTTTTTTGGATTTGAAGATGAGTTGTTACGATGAATTAAAGTAGGGGCGCGCGGCGCGTGCCCCTACGGTGTTTTTTACAAAAATTAACCACCAAACTGGTTCAACAGCTCTTTCAATGGAGAATTTTCTGCAATAACAGTCGATGCGCGTTTGAAAATCGCAAACACCTGATCTTCATTCATGCTGTCAGCACCATTGGCATCGATCACCAATGTTGTCAGATCAATTGCAGCGGCCATTTGATCACGACTTGCGCCGATTAAGCAATTCATCATGTCTGCCATACCATCATCACATGATTCATCCATGTCATCGAAATAATCAAAATCTTCGAAATCATCTTCTACTGCTTCATGCTGTGTTACTGGAGTATTTTTAGCCATTTTTATTTCCTCTTTATTTAAATTATTACTCTTTAGCTCGGGAAACGTATTCCCCTTTACGCGTATCTACTTTAATCAACTCGCCTGATTGCACAAATAACGGTACACGAACCACCGCACCGGTTTCCAGCGTAGCAGGTTTTCCGCCACCACCTGATGTATCGCCTTTCAGGCCAGGATCAGTTTCTGTAATGGCTAACACAACAAACACCGGTGGAGTGATAAGCAATGGCTCGTTATTCCATAGGGTTACCATGCACATGTCTTGCTCTTTTAACCAAGGAGCGGCTTCTTCAATCGCAGCCGCGCTGACAGCATATTGCTCGAATGTATCTGGAACCATAAAATGCCACTGGTCGCCATCATTATATAAATATTGCATTTCCACATCGACAATGTCGGCAGACAGGAATGTATCGTTGGCTTTATAAGTGCGTTCAACCACACGACCTGTTTTCAGATTGCGGTGTTTTAAGCGTGTAAAGGCTTGTCCTTTACCGGGTTTGACGAATTCGACATCGACAATGCTGCAAGGCGCTTCATCAACCATGATTTTAAGGCCGTTTTTAAGTTCATTTGTGCTGTAATGTGCCATTTTAGCTCCGCTGTTGTGATTTTGCTGCATGTTTGTTACAGTTCGCACAGTTTATCAAGTCTGAATACTGAATGCGAGAATCAATTCCCGGTTGGCAACAAATTTTAGCGCAGGGTTTTGCTCAAGCAAGCCAATTGTTAACCTTTTTAGAGCTGCCTGTTGCTGAAGGAAGTCCTTTAGCCGAAAAAAAATTTAAAACCCGAGTGCCTCGTGGATTCGCTGCACGCATGAAATCAGGGGGTCGTCACGACCCACTGTTGTTACAGGTGCTTGCCACTGAGGAAGAATTAGAGGATACACCGGGTTTTGTGTTTGATCCATTGGATGAAGCCGCGAGCAATTCTATTCCAGGACTGATTCATAAATATCAAGGCCGGGTTTTATTAACCGTAACCGGCGCCTGCGCCATTAACTGCCGCTATTGTTTCCGTCGCCATTTTCCCTATCAGGATAACAATCCAGGACGCGCCGGTTGGCAGCCAGTATTGGATTATATTGCTCGAGATGAAAACATCCATGAAGTCATTTTAAGTGGCGGTGATCCGCTATTGGCAAATGATGCCATTTTGGCTCCATTACTCGAGCAATTAGCCGAGATCCCGCATTTAACCACATTGCGTATTCACACGCGAATTCCCGTAGTTTTGCCTGAGCGGGTGGATGATGGATTGATTCATCTTTTAAAGACCCATCGATTGCAAAAAGTAGTGGTTCTGCACAGCAATCACGCCCAAGAGCTGGATCAGCAAGTAGCAGACGTTTGCACAAAACTACGAGACGCCGGCTGTCACCTTCTGAATCAATCCGTGCTGCTGGCGGGGGTGAATGACAACCCTGAAACACTAGCCTCACTAAGCCATCGCCTGTTCGCCTGTGGCGTTCTACCTTATTATTTACACCTACTAGATAAAGTTCAAGGTGCTGCGCATTTCGATGTGAGCCAAGAGAATGCGGTGGCTATTTTTCAGCAGTTGCAGGCTTTGTTGCCCGGATATCTCGTGCCAAGATTGGCACGAGAAGAAGCCGGAAAAAAACATAAAACCCTGATCGCACATTAGTGGTACGTGGCGTTCTCAAATAACTACGCTGCTCTTTTTGATGTGATCGTGTAACTGAAACATTACATTTTTGATCTGAAAAGGGTTGCATAGAGCCGCAGGTGATTTTGCCCTGGAATATAAGCATGCATCCATTGACAATGGAAGCTATTTATTATAAGCTTCTATTATCAATAGATGCATGCGAGCATCAACCATGACCCCTGAATTATTAAAACGACTCATTCTCGATCAACGCGACGATCTCACGCTACCCGTGGATTACACTGAGCGAACAGCTGAAGAAAAGCTAACCATCTTATCAAAAAATAAAGAAATTATTGTTGTAGCCGGTATTCGCCGTTGTGGTAAATCGGTTTTAATGCAGCAATTGCGCCAGACCAGCCGTGAAGTGGATTATTATTTTAACTTTGAGGATGAGCGGTTAGTTGATTTTTCCATTGCCGATTTTCAATTGTTGCAAGAAGCCTTTATCGAGTTATTCGGCGTGCAAAAAACCTATTATTTTGACGAAATACAGAATATTCCTGATTGGGAATTGTTTGTCAGACGATTATATAATGCAGGTAATAAAATATACATCACCGGATCCAACGCATCATTGTTCAGCGAGGAGCTCGGTACGCGATTAACGGGGCGTTATATCAAGTTAACAATGTATCCGTTTTCATTTCATGAGTTCCTGCATCATAAAGAGCCTCTTCTCTTAAATAAAACGGCACTATCAACCGTTCAGGTTGGTCAAATTAAACATGTTTTCAGACAATATTGCGAACTCGGCGGTTTCCCTGAATACATCAAATATCAACATATCGATTATCTTCGTTCTCTTTTTGAAGGGATTCTATATCGGGATATTATTTCGCGTTACAAGCTCTCGAATCCAAAACCAATCAAAGAGCTGGTTTATTATCTTGCCAGCAATTGCAGCAAAGAAATGACGTTTAATGCGTTACGTAAATTATTAGGTATCGGCAGTGCAACAACGGTGTCGGATTATTGTGGTTATCTTGAAAACAGCTACCTGTGTTTTTTTGTTTGTCGTTATAGCGAGTCGGTTAAAATACAAATGCAATCACCCAAAAAAGTGTATTTTATCGATCATGTCTTAGCAAAAGTCATTGGTTTTCGATTTATTGAAGACATTGGACGCATGCTGGAAAATATCGTTTTTATCGAATTGAAACGCCGTAATCTTGAGGTTTACTATTATAATGAAACCAAAGAATGTGATTTTCTAATCAGAGAACAGGGCTCGATCCGAACCGCCATCCAGGTATGTAAAAGTATGGTTGATTTATCGACGCGACAACGAGAAATTGACGGGTTGATGGAGGCCATGGAAAGGCACGGGCTTGAGGAGGGTTTTATCCTGACAGAAGGTGAGGAGGCAATCATCCTGATTCATAAAGAAATAAATTATACAATACGTGTGGTTCCGATCTGGAAGTGGTTAACCGAAGCGTATTGAAAAGGGCGCGCGCCGCGTGCCCCTACATTGATGTGTGTTTACTTTGGTGCTTGTAGTGTTTGTTTAAACGACAATGCCTGTTGTAAATCCGACAGTTCCAAATGCTCAACATTACGCATATCGGCAATGGTTCGCGCTACTTTTAACAAGCGATGATAAGCGCGGGCGGATAATCTGAGTCGTTGCAACACCTTGCTTAAAAATTCCTGCTCGGGCTCGCCTAAAACACATACGGTTTCGCAGTCTTTTGCGCTGAGGTTGGCATTCACACACCCTTGTCTATCCATTTGACGTAATCGAGTGTCTTCAACGAGTTGACGGATTTTAAAGCTCTCACCTTTGGGTGCCAGATTGGGTTGAACCAGTTCTTCTTCAGTTAATGCCTGTACCGCAATCTGCATGTCAATGCGGTCAAGCAAGGGCGCTGAAAGCTTGGCCAGGTAGCGGCTGATGCGATCCGGTGAACATAAACAATTTGCTTTGGGATTGCCCCATTGTCCACAGGGGCAGGGATTCATGGCGGCTAATAATTGGAATTGAGCAGGGAATTCCGTTTGAATCGCGGCGCGTGAAATGCAGATATAACCTGATTCTAGCGGCTCGCGGAGTGTTTCAAGTACGCTACGATGAAATTCAGGTAGCTCATCTAAAAATAAAATGCCGTGATGTGACAGTGAAATCTCACCCGGTTTGGGTGGATTACCTCCGCCAACCAATGACACCGATGAGGCGGTATGATGTGGCGATCGAAATGGCGGTTGACGCCAGTTTTCAAAGTTAGGCAAGCGGCCCCGGATGGAGTTGATTGCTGCACATTCTAACGCCTGCATTTCAGATAATTCAGGCAATAACGTACTAAATCGTTTAGCCAACATGGTTTTACCACTCCCAGGCGGCCCACTTAATAAAATACTGTGACCTCCACAGGCAGCAATTTGCATCGCATATTTAGCATGATGCTGACCTTTTACATCAGACCAATCCAGTGCGTGATCCGTGCGCCCAATGACGGGTCGTTCAGGTAAGGTTTGCAACGGTGTATCCTGACATAAGTAGCTACAGACCTCACGCAGATTATCGGCCGCAAGTATACCCTCATGCCCTGCAATGGAGGCTTCTTCTGCATTGGCACAAGCAATAATTAACAGCTTGTCTTCTCGGTGTGCGGCCAATACTACGGGGATGATTGCAGATACTCCCCGTATCGAGCCATCGAGAGCCAGCTCACCAATGAATTCGTGGGTCGCTAATTTTTGCGGAGGAATTTGACCTGAGGCTGCAAGGATGCCAATGGCAATGGGCAAATCAAAACCACTGCCCACTTTAGGTACGTCAGCTGGAGCTAAGTTGACTGTGATTCGACGGCAAGGAAATTCGAATTGACTATTGATAATGGCACTGCGAACCCGATCTTTACTTTCTTTGACGGCAGTTTCAGCCAGGCCAACAATAGCAAAGGAGGGCAAGCCATTGGATAAATGGACTTCAACAGAAACAGATTGTGCATGAATGCCAATGGCACTCCGCGTTTTACTAATCGCGAGATTATTCATGGATTGGACTCTTTATGGAGGTTGGATTTTATACTGTGCGCCCGCACAGCATTTATTTTACGTTGCTGTTTTTTTCTTGCAGCAATGCATTGACTTGTGCTTGCAATGCATCAATTTTTTCACGTGTTCTTGCGAGCACTTTAATTTGCACATCAAACTCTTCACGCGTCACTAAATCCATGCGTGTAAACGTGGCATGCAAAATTTCTTTAAATTGTTGTTGAATATCCGTTTCCAGATTTTGTAGACTTGCAGGCAAGGCTGAAAAGAGTTTTTTAGCTAGATCTTCAAGCTGTTTAGGTGGGAACATACGTTATTCCTTAAGCGTTTAATGCTACAGTGTACCAAAACATAATGAGAATAAAAATGAAAATGATCACCGCAATTATCAAGCCGTTTAAATTGGACGATGTTCATGAAGCCCTGATGGAAATCGGCGTGCCTGGCATCACCATTTCCGAAACACGAGGCTTTGGCCGTCAAAAAGGGCATACCGAGTTGTATCGAGGCGCTGAGTATGTTGTCGATTTCTTGCCGAAGCTAAAAATCGAATTGGCACTGCCTGACAATATGGTCGAAAGCGCGATTGATGCCATATGCAAGGCAGCCTACACCGGAAAAATTGGTGATGGCAAAATTTTTGTCTATTCGTTAGAGCAAGTTGTTCGTGTGCGCACAGGTGAGACGGGTGGAGATGCGTTGACTTAAGGGACTGTTCAAGTTATTGTTTTACAGTCCCTAAACGCGTCCTAAAATAAATGCCCACTCCTTCGCTCCAACCGGCATAACCGACAAGCGGTTGCCTTTGCGCACCAGTGGCATGTTTTCCAACTCTGGATAATGTTTCAACGTTTCCAGTGAAATCATGTGTGTGAATTTTTCTTTAAATTTCACATCAACCATAAACCAGCGTGGTTTATCGGGGGTGCTGGACGCATCTGGATGGTCGCTATGGGGATCAAATGCTGTGAAATCCGGATAGGCTTCACTGACCACTTCGGCGATACCAACAATGCCGGGTGGGTTGCAATTGGAATGGTAAAAAAACAGTTGATCGCCTATACGCATGCCATCACGCATAAAATTTCGCGCTTGATAATTACGAACCCCATCCCACGGGCTAGTTTGTTGAGGTGATTGATGTAAGTCATCAATGCTAAAACAGGACGGCTCAGATTTGATCAGCCAGTAATTTGTCATGGTTTACTCCAATAAATAGTCTTTTGTGTGATCACCGCCGCCAATGGTACATCCCATGCTGCGGGTTCAATAAAAGGTTGGCGTTGAAATTCATAGGCAACGCCGATTAGTAAGGGTGGGCGGTGATGCGCCAATGTCCTGTCATAATAACCGCCGCCCATGCCTAAGCGTGTACCGTGTTCATCAAATGCAACTAAGGGCAGAAGAATCATATCCAGTTCCTCAGGCATAATGGCCCGTTCACGATTGACATCAGGCTCCGCCACACCAAAGCGATTGATAACAAATGCAGTGTCTGAAGTGGTCGGTAGAAATAACAACGTATTGCCTGGGTTCATCACTGGAAAATAATAAGTTTGACCCGGCAACCGGGTTAAATCACGTAGATCAATTTCACTATTTACAGCTTTATACAAGGCAATGTGCTTGGCTTGTTGGTATTGAGCAAGTTCAAGAACACGAGCGCAAATACTTGATGAAGCGGTCATTTGATCAGCAAGAGTCAGTTTTTTGCGTGTTTGCAGACACTCAATGCGGAGCGCTTTTTTATTCATTGAGTAGCGTCCTTAACGCACTCAAGGTTCCACTATCAAGATGAGTTAACGGCAAGGTTGCCAGGCCTGCCGCTTTATATAATGCCGCGATATGTGGTGTTTTAATGGCGTGCAAATGTTGACTGATGGTATTCACATCGCCACGTGCCAAAGGACCGGTTAAGGCGTCTGTGGTGTGGTCTGTGTTTTGAATATTTGTCAGGCTGCTTTGCATCATGCGTTCTGTCATTCCCTTCGCTTGCAACGCAGGCAGTCCTGCCTCAATAAATAATTCCATAGCACAGCCTGCTAACGTGACCACGTAATTGGAAGCCATAACCGCAGCCGCGTGGTAGGTGCTTTTTTTCGACGCTGTAATGGGCGTCACACGCGCACCCCTGTTGGTAAAAAGGGTGGTTAATAGACGAACGGCCTCTTCATCACCTTCGACCACGCAATCACAACTCTGAAAAGCATCGGCCTGCAACTGATTGTTCCGGAAAGCCCGCAGCGGATGAATGCTGGCGACAAGACAGCCTTTTTCTTTCAACGGCGTTAATACATCCGAGCCCAGCGCGCCACTGCAATGCACGACAATACCGCTCGGGTTTGCCCATTTTGTAACAACGGTCGCAATGCTATCATCTGGCGTAGTAATGAAGGTGAGGTCAACAACCGGTAGGTCGGCCAATGTTGTTATAGCCGTACCAGAACCTATTTCAATCACGGCTTTTACAGCACTGTCAAAGCCGTGATTGCAAACAGCAACCAGTTGATTGTCACGTAAAGACATAAGGGATAAGGCCAGATTTTTACCTAGCCGACCCGCACCAATGATGTTGAATCTCACGTCGGCCTCTTAATTTACAAATAAATACTATAACACAAATCAACTGCATCCAACTTCGTGCAGCCATTCTGGTGCAGTACCAGTTGCTGGATCCTCCGCCTTCGAGGGGACGACAGGCATCAAACTTGTGGGTAATGATAAGGGTGGATCGGGTCGATTTTTCACATACACGGGTTGGATGGCGATAAAACGCAGGCTCAAGCTGTCTCCCATGTTATAAATTCCGTACTGACACAGCCACATTTTCGCGGTATCATCTCACTTCAACTATTTTATTTGCGCGCCCCCATGCCCAGAGACCATATAAAAACAGCTCCTCAATTCATGATCCCAAAGCGGGCCTTAAATGCCTTCGCAGGTTTCATGGCCAGCATCAAAATCCCAGCAATAAAAAACCATCTTATTCGCAATTTTATTAGAGATTATGATGTCAATATGAGTGAAGCCATAGAAGAGTCTATTGAGCACTATGCTTGCTTTAATGATTTTTTTATCCGCCATCTAAAGCCTGAATGCAGACCGATTGCCCAGGTTGACATTGTCTCTCCCGTTGATGGGGCTGTCAGTGAAATCGGTGCGATTACGGCTGGAAAAATGCTGCAGGCGAAAGGACGTGAGTATACCGTCAGGGAGTTATTGGCTAGCGATGAGCTCTACTCTCAATTTGAAAACGGCCGTTTTGCAACACTTTATTTGTCACCAAAAGATTATCATCGGATTCATATGCCGATTGATGGGACGCTGAAAGAAATGATTTACGTCCCAGGTAAGTTATTTTCTGTTCAACCGACAACAGCCCGTGTGATCCCGCGCTTATTTGCACGTAACGAGCGGTTGGTCGTATTTTTTGATACATCAGCGGGGTTAATGGCAATGGTTTTGGTTGGCGCTGCTATTGTAGGTGCAATCGGCACGAACTGGCATGGCGATCTTCGCCGTGGTCGTAAACGCGAACGTTTTGTCTACTCTGGTGATACAGTATTGAAAAAAGCCGCCGAGATGGGTTACTTTAAATTAGGATCGACGGTTGTTCTGTTGTTCGCTGATGGACAGCGTGTTCAATGGAGCAGTGATGTACACGCAGGGGAGACAATCCGTCTTGGGGAGGCCTTGGCGGTGATCAAATAAAAGGAGTTAGATTGATATGCTTAAAGGACTAAGTGTGATGCGCTTGCTATTATCCTGTTTTATTTTACTCGTTGAGCCAAATTTAGTATTTGCACTGCAACCCATCTTTACATTCACAACAGGTGCTTCTATCTCGCAATTAGGGCAAGCCGAATCGTTTAGACCATTAGACCTCTGTAGCTATCACTATAAACCGAACAGCTCAAATGCCACCAATATGCTGTGGGGCGGCTTTGCAGGCTCTGAAGTCATGGGTTCTTCGTCGTGGAAATTCATTGCAGGATTGGGCTATTATCAACCGAATTCCCTATCTACAAAAGGTACCTTAACCCAAGGGGTTGACTCAGCATCTGATGAGACCTATAGCTATAAATATCAGACACAAAGCCAACAATTGTTAGCTGAGGGTAAATTGTACTGGATTGCAAAAGACAAGATTCAGCCTTTTTTGATGGTGGGCATAGGGGGGGCTTTAAATAAAACATCTGATTATCAAACGAGCGTGTCGCCTTTTATCGAATTTACCCCTTCATTTTCTAATCACACGAACACCAGCTTTACCTATGCAATAGGACCTGGGATCGATATGGGCCTATCTAAATCGTTCAGAATAGGCTTGGCTTATCGCTTTACAGATTTAGGGTCGGCAAATACCGGTAGTGCTCAAATAGATGCGATACCCATTTCAAGTACGCTAAAACAATCACACTTATATGCCAATCAAATTCTTGCTCAATTCACATTTATCCCATCGATGAAGGATTAAAAAATGAATAAAAAATTCAAATGGATAATGCAGTTTTTGATTTGCTCTCTGTTGGGTATAAGCAGCACAATTGGTTATACAATGGTATTTAGTATTGTTCCTAAAGCAGGCACATCATTACCAACACATGTGACTATCGGAGGTAGTGCAAAAGCACTATATACGGTCACCAACACTACTGGCAGCTCTCATACGGGAAATTATATTAAATATCTTCCTCCAAACACGACTCAGGTGACGGTTGATGGAGCGTATCCAGACCTTTGTGGTGCTACGTTTCAGCTTGCATCCACGGCTAGTTGTACTTTGGAATTAAGTGTAATCGGTCCTGTCAGTGCTAACGATCCAAATCCTCGCCATCATCTTTTTGCTTGTTTAGGCGGTTGTGTAACTTGTTGTGCAGGAACGAACTTCCCATTGAATGTGACATCAGAGAATCCTGTCTACACAGCCATTGTTGATGCCGGTAGCAGTGGGACTCGCCTCTCTTTTTTCAAGGTAGTCCCAGGAAATGGTGGTTACCCCATTATTGATAAAATTGATCCTACCTTCGAAAACGATGATGACGGCATCAATGACTTTCTCAATGGCAATGGATCCATTGATGCGCAGAAGCCATTGCCAGTTGGTTGTCCAGGGTACCTCAACTTAAATCAACTCGATGTTGAGGCCTGTGTTATTCAGCCGCTGTTAATCCAACTTGATGGGGCAATTGATGCCCTAAATAATAGCAATCCTGGTTTGAATCTGAATCAGTCACAGGTGAAGGTTGAACTGTTTGCCACAGCAGGAATGCGCACAGAAGATGAGCGAAATGGCGGAGGCAAAACAACAGAACAAATTCTTGAATATTATAATCAGATGAAGACTTACGTTGCCCAATGGGGATATGGCGTAGATGAATTCAAAACAATCAATGGTAATAGCGAGGAAGGTGTCTGGACTTGGGTCAATCTAAACGACTATTACTACAATAGTTTTGGCGGCAATACCACTGTAAGTCCAGCTGTTCAAGCCCCGGTCGGAGATTTTGAAGTGGGTGGCTCGTCAATGCAAATAGCCTTTCCAACCGGCACCACCCCAAGTGACGCAGCGAACGTCTACCCGGTGTCAATCAATGGTTATACATTTAACGTCTACAGTAAGTCCTTCCTGGGGTTGGGAGGGGATGATGCTCGCAAGTATGTCAAAGCTAATAATTACAGCAGCAATAATGGAGGGGTTGTGTGTTATGCAGCCAGTGCGACGTCGTATAACACTAGAGAAGCAAGTGGTATTCAACTATACCCAAGCAACCAGGTGTCTTCAGCCTATCCATTTCCGTCCAATACTGGCAACGTCAATACACCATGGACCACAGTTCCGGTTGGTTCCCTCCTGCTTGTAGGATCCCCAGTTTATAACAATGCTTCTTGTTCTGCCTTGTACGACACGAGTGTAAATCAAGTGACCTCTCTAGTGAGGAATAATTATGGCACGTTTAATGAGGGCGCGATGGCGACCATGTCGTCATTCAAAACTGCTTTACAAGCCAGTAATTCGCCATTTGTGGGTATTGATACTTTCTTCTATACAGCAGCTGAGGTGGGCTATACTCCCCAAACTGGTTTTGCTCCATCAGTCTTTCAAGCACATCTTCAGGATTATTGCACTACTGGTACTGTGGCACCCACACCTAGAAAGCAAAACGTTTGTCCCAATGGAAACTTTATGAACACCTATTTATTTGGGTCTTCGGGATTGTTTACGGCGAGTAATGCAATCTTCGCCGGCGTCCTGGATCCAGAAGATTCTGATGATAATACGGTCCTTACCTGGACCAAGGGCTACCTTCTTTTGAAATATGCAAAATGAACTCGCAAAACATAGAGAGTATATCGTCTTCCCAGCAAAGGCGGGGACATCAATGCGGCGAAGAATATTCGTCCCATGGTTTTAGCTGATTCGCCAGGACATG
>CAMDBQ010000004.1 GCA_945889365.1 Legionella genomosp. 1
GTGGTCTTGTGGCAGGCTCTGCTTTGTTGGATGTTCTTTTAGCCATACCCTTCTCAATTTATCACAGCCCGGATGCATTGAGCGTGGTTGGCGCGGGTTGGGAGACGTATGGTTTGGTGTTGGCGGTGGTGTCTATTATTGGATTAGCGAAATGGATGGAGAAGAGGATTTGCTTGTAAGGGCGTCCAAACTGGGACGGGACATTTCTCTTGCATCGATTCGACTTTCAATTTCAACACTAATCAATATCAGCATGTCCAGTTTTGGAATTTTTCATTGCAAACTCGATTAATATTGGTGTTAGACCCGTTATATTACGATTGTTCTCTTACTAATCAAGTTCATTTTTAATTTGACTATCTTCTGGATGCCGCAGCACGCAGGCGGTGGGGAGCAATTGTCAACACGCCCTAATCAGTCTTAAAGCGTAATTCGCCATCTTTCAGCGAAACTTCAATCGTATCTCCCGATTTAAACTCACCTGTCAGTAAAGCCTGCGCCAGCGGATTTTCAAGCTGTTGTTGAATCACTCTCTTCAATGGCCGAGCGCCATATGCTGGATCAAATCCGGCTTCTGCCAAATGAGTCAGTGCTTTGGGTGAGACATGTAACACGATATGTTGTGTGTGCAAACGCTGTTGCAGGAAGCCAATCTGAATGGCTGCAATATTGGCTATCTGTTGCTCGGTCAATGCATGAAATACCACGCTGTCATCGATGCGGTTGATAAACTCGGGGCGAAAATGTTGGCCGACCAGTTCCATGACGGCTGTTTTGATTTCCTCATAAGGCTGTTTGCCGCTCATGTCTTGAATCAAATGCGAGCCTAAATTGGATGTCATTACGATGACTGTGTTGCGGAAATCCACCGTGCGCCCCTGGCCATCAGTCAGGCGACCATCATCAAGCACTTGCAGGAGAATGTTAAATACATCAGAGTGAGCCTTTTCTATTTCATCGAGCAAAATGACAGAATAAGGTCGACGTCTAACGGCTTCTGTTAAATAGCCGCCTTCTTCATATCCGACGTAGCCGGGAGGGGCACCAATTAATCTGGCCACAGAATGTTTTTCCATGAACTCCGACATATCAATTCGCACCATGGCATCAACCGTGTCAAACATAAATGTTGCAAGCGCTTTGCATAATTCGGTTTTACCCACGCCGGTTGGCCCTAAAAATAAAAATGAACCGATAGGGCGGTTGGGATCTGAAAGCCCTGCACGTGCCCGGCGAATCGCATTGGCGACCACATCAACCGCTTCGTTTTGACCAATAACGCGTTCGTGTAATGCCTCTTCCATTTGCAGTAATTTTTCTTTTTCGCCTTCAAGCATTTTAGACACAGGAATGCCGGTCCATTTGGATACGATCTCAGCCACTTCTTCCTCGGTGACTTTGTTGCGTACTAGTTTGGTTTCTGGCTGCTTTTCATTGGCAGCATCGGCTAATTGTTTTTCAAGTTCTGGAATTCGGCCATATTGTAATTCTGACATATGGGTTAAATCACCAGCGCGTCGCGCTGACTCCAGTTCAGTGCGGGCTTTTTCCAGCGATTCCTTTATGTGTGATGTACCTTGTAGTGAAGCCTTTTCAGCTTTCCAGATTTCATTCAGATCGGAATAGCTTTTTTCAAGCTCTTGAATGGACTCTTCCAAATCCTTCAAGCGTTTTTTGGATGCCTCATCGCTTTCTTTTTTTAAAGCCTCGCGTTCAATTTTTAATTGAACCAAACGGCGATCCAGCTTATCCAGACTTTCGGGTTTGGAGTCAATTTCCATGCGAATCAAACTGCCGGCTTCATCGATCAAATCGATGGCCTTGTCAGGCAACTGCCGGTCGGTGATGTAACGGTAGGAGAGTGTTGCTGCAGCGACAATTGCAGGATCGGTGATTTCAACGCCATGATGAATTTCATAGCGCTCTTTTAATCCGCGCAAAATAGCAATCGTGTCTTCCACATTGGGCTCATTGACCAGTACTTTCTGAAAGCGGCGCTCAAGGGCAGCATCTTTTTCAATGTATTTGCGATATTCGTCTAAAGTGGTCGCGCCGATACAATGCAATTCGCCGCGAGCAAGAGCAGGCTTTAACATATTGCCGGCGTCCATTGCACCCTCAGCTTTGCCTGCACCCACCATCGTGTGTATTTCATCAATGAATAAAATGATTTGGCCTTCTTGTTTGGATAAATCGCTTAACACGGCTTTTAGTCGTTCTTCAAATTCACCGCGAAATTTTGTACCGGCGATCAAAGCACCCATATCCAATGACAGGAGGCGTTTGTTTTTTAATCCCTCCGGTACTTCGCCATTAATAATGCGTTGTGCTAGTCCTTCAACAATGGCGGTTTTACCCACGCCAGGTTCACCAATCAAAACAGGGTTATTTTTCGTGCGCCGCTGCAAAACTTGAATGGTGCGGCGAATTTCATCATCGCGTCCAATCACCGGATCCAGCTTGCCTTGTTCGGCACGTTCAGTTAAATCCAGCGTGTATTTTTCCAGCGCTTGGCGTTGCTCTTCAGCATTGGCATCCTTGACTGTATCACCGCCTCTTAAGTCATCGATGGCTTTCGCTAAGGCTTGTGGTTGACCGCCAGCTTGTTTTAATAATTTGGATAATTCGCCGCCTTCATTGATTGCGGCCAGAATAAATAATTCACTGGAAATATAATCATCTTTGCGTTCTTGAGCTAATTTATCGGTCAGATTTAATAAGCGATTCAAGTTATTCGATATATGCACATCGCCACCTGTGCCGGATACCTTTGGTAGGCGATCCAGTGCCTGATCAAT
Source organism: Legionella genomosp. 1 (assembly GCA_945889365.1). GTDB lineage: Bacteria > Pseudomonadota > Gammaproteobacteria > Legionellales > Legionellaceae > DDPF01. Next base: position 2,799 of record CAMDBQ010000004.1, read on the forward strand.
CAGGGAGCGCAGTTGGGGTATATTTACACCGGCTTTAGATAACAACGGCCTGCAAGTGCCACTGTCTTGATCCAGTAACGCTTTCATCAGGTGCTCAGGTTCAATAAAATTATTATCACGACCTAACGCCAGTGATTGTGCATCCGCCAGAGCCATTTGAAATTTTGAGGTTAGTTTATCCATTCGCATCATGAGTACCTTGTTATTGTTATTCTAGAATAGAATATGGGGGACGGTTTTGTAATATCAAGTCATATAGACTCGACTTTGGGTGCGCCATTTCCACAACAGCAATATAATCAGACCGATGACAGACGAACATTGATCCCGAGCCGAGGTGAAGCGTGCCTTGATTGCCACGCTAAAAGGCATACCAACAAAGCCACTCATTCAAGCTGGATCCTAAAAAAGCTACGCCAGCGGAGTTGCGAGGTCAGGCGTTGTTTTTTGGTAAGGCGCAATGCTCTGAATGCCATGCTCCGCCGTACTATACTGATAACTCCATGTATAACCTGCAAACAGACAGCGGATCTCAGTCAGGGCTGCAGGGCTTGATAGCCCGGCCCATTGAGAAAACTCTTTCGCGCTATGTTGGTTATTTTACTATGAAAACGGCATCAAATTTAGGATAAACACAAGCCTAGGCTGCCTTTATTATGCCCATAAAAATGAATATAAATTCAATCATTAAAATTGAAAATGATCCTTGTCTGCTTCATAAAAATACAATTGCGAAGGGGGCAATGAACCATTAAAGTGGTTGAATTTCTCTCCAATGGGATATAAAGCCTGCAAGTATAGGTTTAAATAATAAAGGTGTTCGATTTATTGATTTTCGTTTTTCTAAAAAAAAACCTGAAGCTCCTTTTTATGGAACTGTGGGAACACAACCTTACATTGTGATCTCATCGTATAATCCCTATCCCTCTCAAAGAACGGGTAAATTTTTTGATATGGATGCCATGCGACGAACCGCCTACGGTCAGTTATCTTGATGTTCCCACGTACAACTTAACGTTGTCTTCCGTGCACCATCGACTAGAATAACATCATGGCTCTGATTGCGCTCAAAAAACGCTAGCCGTGCACATCGTATGAGCTCGACTTTGCTGGGTGTCAGCTGCGCTGTTGGCCGAGGAGCGGAGTCAAGACGACCCCTCAATTCCTGCGCTTGACCACTTAATTCTTGACTGATGCCGGATACCGCGCCTTCATTGACATAATATTTATGCCAGACATAACGGGTTGGCGCATGAGGGTATAGCTCATACGCCGACGGTGTCGAAATAAGGTCCCTGGAGGTGGGGTGCGTCATCTGCCCATGAATAGCTAGTGCTTGCTGAAGGCTTTCTTTGTCATATACTTTTGAACTATTGGGAACAGGCAGCCAAGGCCCACCTTGGTTTTGATATTGTTTGGTTAATAAAACAGCCTCCTTTTTTTCAGGCCCTTCAATTAAAAGAGGGCAAACATTCTCCTCAAGTCGACTCAAAAGATCCTTGTAGACACCCAGCGCAACCGGTTGGTCACTCATTGACTCTAGGCGTGATATTTCATCTTGGGTCAGCAGAGGCGCTTGGATCGCTTGCAAGTTCTCCCACTGAGTCGGATCGATTTGAAGCGAGGCAAATGCGATCGCACGGTCCGCGACTAACGCGCCTAAAGGTTGAGCATCCCGATACATATCGCTAACACACTGAATAATGGGTGACACAACGACTCGGCCTCGAAACAACTTCCGCAGGTCAAGCACACGGACGAGTTCCTGTAATTGTGTTTTACTATGTGAATACGCCACGAAGCCATCCCCATTACACCACCCCTCCCTGAATCCTTCTTTTATCGAAATTATTGTATTACCAAACTCAACCACCAATAAAATAGGGTTTAGGTGAAAATAAGGTAACCATTCACCACAATGAATAGTGTCTGTATTTCAATGCGAGTTGAGGTTCCGTTGTAAGCAGGCTTACCGTTCAATTTCGCATTGAAACACAGACACTATTCATTGCGGTGCTGCAGCGCGCTGCGAAAATTTTTTCAAAATAGATGAAATTTCTCTGGATCGGGTAATTTAGAAAAATAAACGTCAAATCCTATGTGCCCAACCTCATGCATCATGCCACCTCATCACAATTCGAATGTGGTATTTGATCTTGTTTTTTACTGTTCGTCAAATAAATCGAAATCTAATAACCATATTGTTGGGCCAAGGCCCAACCTACAGCAGGTTGATCAAATTTTAATGCGACAGACGTGAATGTAACCTCAACTCGCATTGAAATAAAGGCACTTATTGTGGTGAATGGTTACTAAATTTCAATAACTAGCAACGACTTGTACACTTATATATTAAATATGGTATATAATATATCTTATATATAAGGAGGCGATAATGGATAAGGTTTTGATTTCCATTCCAGACGACATTGCTTCTCGAATGAGAGCTGCTATTCCTCAGCGCCAACGAAGTAAAGTTATTGTTCGTTTAATTGAGGCAGAAATCGACAGGCGTGAAAAAGCGCTTTATGAGTGTGCTGTTGCTGTAGAAAACGATACGTCTTTAAATGATGAGATGAAGGACTGGGATATTACTTTGCAGGATGGTATGAATAATGGATCGTGGTGATATTTATTGGGTAGACCTTAATCCTACTACTGGTTCTGAAATTAACAAACAAAGACCATGTGTTCTAGTTGGAGCAACGCCTATTAATCAGGCGCGTCATACGGTTGTTGTTGTTCCTTTGTCTACATCAGCCAAGGCGAGACCACCAATTACTATTTTAGTGTCATGTCTTGGTAAACAAGTTACCGCAGTATGCGATCAAATCAGAACGGTTGATAAAAGCAGATTAAAAAAAATGGCAGGGGCACTTTCAGATAAGGATTTAAGTGCACTGGATGACGGTTTACGGCAAATTGTGTGTTTATAAACAAATGGTAGTGCTTTTGATTTAAAATACCCGGCTATGCAGTTAACTCAACAAGTTCTAGGTTATATCATTGCTGGGCCAAGGCCCAGCCTACATCATGCCGTAGGTTGGGCCTTGGCCCAACAATTAAAGTGCAAAATCGTGTCATTTGTGGAGTCAACCGCATAGGCAGGTTGGCTAATAATCGCATCTTTACCCCATTAAGCAATTTTAATGAGTTTGGGAATAGGATAGCCAATATAATTGCACTTCCTATAGCTGGATTACAACTTGTGGCCAACACTATTACATGTGCAATCCAAGAAGTCATTAATCTAAATCTTGACTTGGCTATTATACAATTCGGCATAGCAATTTATGCTGCAGTACTTACAATTGCATTAACTGCATGGGAGTTGATGGCAAGAACTGCACGTATTATTCCAACTATCGGAAGCTTGTTTTCTGCTTACCGTACACATGATGAAAGTTCGAATAAGGGTAAAGAAGCTGATGTAGAAATGCTGACTAAACGGCGTTTCAATAACTACCTCATTTCCCGAAAAAAATTGTACCTAGGTTTTCCCCGGAAGTTCAATATTCAAGCATTTCAAAATTTCACGCTGTGGCTTCGTCACTTGGGTGAGGATGTTTCCATATTTGCCTGAGTACTTAATTTTCGTCAGCGTATTCATTTCTTGAATAAGCTCACGAACCGTGTAGCGCTCTATAAGGTCAGATTTTCTCATTTCCTTGAGTAACGCGCTGATATAAATAAGTGCAATGAATTGCACAAAGAGCCTACCGTCAACGGTTGCAGAGCTGTGCATTCGCAATCGCTTCATATCGAGTTGGTTCTTAAGATCATCAAAACACTTTTCTACCACATCTTTGTCTCGGTAAATTTGTAATGCCTCCAGCGGATCTTTGATGCCATTGCTAAACAATGCCTGGAAGCCAGCGTAACGACTGATATATTGGCTAATGGCTTCCCCGTTGTATGTTACTTTTCTCCCGCGCTTGGGGGATGTCTTCACAACAAAATAGGCGTCATAAGCTTTTTGGTGTTCACTAACCAGTTTTTCTGACTCTAATTCTTGCTTGTATCCCATCAACTCCTCGGTAAATTGATCAACGGCTTTTGCGCGCGCATGTGCGTTGTAATATAGGTGCAAGTAGCAGCGACGGTTGCTCGGCTTCCAAGGGTGTAGCCGGGAATGAACGTAGATAACCTCTCCATCGAGTTTTCGATAACCATCGGGGCCATGGATGCTTTGATGAATATCATCGATGGCGTGTTGCACCCATTTGTTATTCAGTGGAACGGATACAAGAAATTTACTCTTGGAAGCAACCAGCTCATCGACATTTTTTTTACTGTAAAATCCTTTGTCCATTATATAATGGAGACTTTTAACCTCGAGGGCTTTAAAATTTTTCAACAGGGTATGCAAAGTAGAAACATCTGTGATGTTTCCAGGCGTCCGCTCGTAATACACCGGTAGACGACCTTTTTGGCCAAAGAGCACCCCAAGATTTAACTGAGGTAGTTTTTCCTTATCACGATTGTGCCCATATTTTATATATTCGTTCAGTTCAGAGTACGAAGAGACTGAAGTAATGTCATAACAGAGGTAATCCTCTTCCAAAACAGCCTTCATCCATTTACCAAGAAAAGTCTGCTTCTCGTCAATGCTAATGGACTGAAGGATCTCGCTGATACGCTGACTGCTTAACGATCCGGAAAACGATGGGGCATGACTTTTGCACCACGTTTCGCAATGACTTAAAGGCTCACCCGTCGAAGTAAGGTAGTAGGCCATCATCAAAATCTGCTGATATTGCTGAGGAAAGCACGATTTCAGCAATTTTCTCAAGCCAAGTTGTTCTGTGATGGTATCTAGAATGATAAGTGGCCCAACAACCTCGGCCGACGCTGTAACAACCGGATCTCTAACAGCAGCTTGCTCTGGCTTGAGACGACCAGATGGGATAAACACTCCATTCGGATCAAGTTTGCCGACACAAATTTTTTTATTCCGTGCCTGTTTTTTTTCCTTGTCCCAATATGACACTGACTCATAAACGTAAGTAACGTTGGTTTTTTTATTAAGTTGATTTATGCGGCACGACATATTAAAACTCCTTTTTAATATGTCTAATTGTACCTATGAAAAAGCGCTAAATCAACAACAAATAACCATATATTTTATTTTAATACATTGAGTTACGTGAAACCTAGGTACAATTTTCGCGGGAAATGATGTTTAAAGCGCATTTGGCTTTCAAGTGACCAACCATGCGGGAAAAGATTAAAAATGGCTTTGCCACTCTGGTTACCGCATTACGGTGGAGCCTATGAGCAATTGGATCCTGCAATTTCTTGTTCCGATTGGGAAATCGGAGCGGTATCTTGTAACACTAATTCCTCAATTTTTTTATGAGGTAGCTCTATTCCTTCTAAGCGATTTGATGATTCGCTAGACTCAATTTTTGCAACCAGTTGTAAACTTTTTAATGTTTCAGGTGACTGCTTAAAGAAAAGAGCCTGTTTTCCTCGACATTCACCAAGAGCTCTCAGTATGCTTATTTGCTCAGCAGTAAAGGTCAGCTCATTAAGGTAGTCCAAACCAAGAGAATGCATTTCAATTCACCATCAGCTACAAAGTAGGTAACTTTATCATGCATAATCCCTACTTGCTCAAAAGAATTACCCACTTAGCTTCAGAGCTACTCACAGGGATCGTTGATGGGCACTCCGTCAACTTTCGCGCTAATAGGTGTATCGGGCGTTGTTGCATAAATAAAACAATGGATGAAATAATTTCAGCCTGTCTTTTTTCAAGATACTTTAACTGATTCTGGCACGTTTTCGTCACTGTAACTTGGTTTTTACGGCACGTTTTGAGCTGAGTTGTTGATTAAATGGTGCGCTCGGAGGGACTCGAACCCCCGACACCTTGGTTCGAAGCCAAGTACTCTATCCAGCTGAGCTACGAGCGCGTGTTTGATACTACAGAAATGGTGGGCCGTGTAAGAATCGAACTTACGACACAGAGATTAAAAGTCTCCTGCTCTACCGACTGAGCTAACGGCCCGAAATTGCGTCTACGAAATAATATTTCGCTCGGCATTCCTAAAGAGGATGGAATAATACCGGAAAACGGCAAAATATCAAGCATTTTCACTTAATTATTTAAAATTGGGAGATATATATTTTCACTGGTTGCCAGGATGTTCAGTCCCATCATGGAGAAATCTGCAAGTCGGTGTTTAGGCACAAGTAGCAGCAAAACATCAGCGCCCATTGCACCACAGCCTTTTATCGCCAAAATATCAGGATTTTTTTGCAACGCTTTAATTTGCTGCAAACTATGGCTTGCGACCAAATCCAGTTTCAACAAATATTGGTGATAAGCATTAACTGATTCAATAATCCGTGTGCTGTCTTTTGTTTCAAATGCTATTTTTGCGGATTGAACGATTTCAGCCAATTGCTTAATCTTGTCAGTCAAGCTAAGTGCTTGCAAATGTTGGTGCGTTGCGAGCTTTTGACCGGTGTGTAACAAAATAAATGCCAAATCATCAAATGGCCAGGGGTAGATTTGGCATTGTGCTTGCTGGCGATGAATGTATACGCAACCGTGTAATGATTGTGCCAGTATGTCATAACCACTAGGACGCAGCCCAACACCCTGCCAAGCGGATTGAAAATAAGCCTTTAACATATCATCTTGAGAGGGTTGTTTTTTTTGCAAATGATTGCTTGCAAACCAGGCACCCAGCCATTGGGCACTGGATGCGCCCAGACCACCACAGCCGCGATAGGGGTCATGCCAAAGTAATCCGTGCTCTGTGCGTTCTTTTTGCGTCCAAAATAGGCCCGCAGGAGACTCAGGATGGATGCCTTGCAAACCCGGCGAATCAGTGAGCGTCACCTCAAAACAAGGTGTGGTGGTCAAGGCAATCGCCGGCGCGCCCGCAATGGCTGCGTACTCGCCTAAAAAAAATGTTTTAGCAGGAATAGACCATTTCATAAACTAACGGGTGTCTCTCTGAGTTCCGCAAGCAAATCACACGCGTGGCTTAAACTCACGCGCTTATGAGTCACCAGCCAATCTTGTAAACACGCCTTTAGAATAGGGATTTCGTCAGCCGTGGCTCCTGCAACCAATAACAAATTATCCAAATGCAATTTCATATGCCCTTGAATAATGCCCTCGGTGCAGAGTGCTGTGATGGCACCTAAATTTTGCACCAACCCAACGGCCGCGATCACTCGCGACAATTCATTTGCCGATTTGATTTTGAGCATTCGCAGGCACATGCTGGCCGTAGGATGCAAGGACGTAACACCCCCAACCGTGCCAACGATAATGGGCGCGGTTAACTCCCCAGTCAACACGCCGTCCTGATAGCGCCAGCGTGATATCGCTTGATAAGTACCATTGCGCGTTGCATAAGCATGGACGCCCGCTTCAACAGCACGCCAATCATTACCCGTTGCGATAACAACCGGATCCATGCCATTCATCACGCCTTTATTGTGAGTTGCTGCGCGATAAGGATCGGTTTCTGCAAATAATGACGCCTCTTGCAAGCGCTCACCCAATATAGGATCAACACCGCGAACACAAACGCTGGCTGTTGTTAATTTTTGATCATTCAAATTGGACAAAATACACATGGTCACGTGTTCGCCCGTCAAATGTTCAATGGGCGTTTTTAAATACTCAAGGACTTGATTGACGATATTGGCACCCATGGCATCACAACTATTCATCGTCAAATGAATCACGGCCATATCGCCGCCATCTGGTCGGGACAGTTTGCGTAGCTGTAAATCAAGTACGCCACCTCCTCGTCGTACCATGCTGGCCGCCACGTCTTCATTGGCCTTTTCGATCAAAAACGCTTTATTCTCATTAAAAATCGTCGAAAACCTGGAAAAGTCGGCTATTTTTGCCAATTGTATTTGTCCGATAATGCAATCACCGGAAATATGGGTGGTGATTTCACCATGCAATCGGATCCATTTTGCCGTTTTTGATAATGCAGCAATAATGGATGTTTCTTCTACAGCCATCGGGATCACATAATCTTGGCCATCAATACAAAAATTGGTCGCAACGCCTAATGGCAGTTGAAAATAACCAATCACGTTTTCAATTAATTGATCCGCAAGACTGGCATCTTGCATACCGCCCTGGCGCAAATAATCGACGTCATCAGCGGTCATGGCGCCAAGAGCCACTAAACGTTGAAAGCGCTCTTCCCGGGTTAATTTGGAAAAGCCTGAAAATAATTGACTGGCATTGGTTAACGGCATGCCTTCTCCTTTAAATCTTGCAATACACGGCTACCCGTACAAAACATGGCAACGTTCAATTCATATTCGATGGATTTCATCACGAGCAGCACGTGTTCAGTTGAATTTAATGCAGCTTGCAGCATCGGCTTGGCAAAACTTACGGTTGTTGCACCTAATGCAAAGAGTTTGGCCGCATCCAGCCCGTGACGAACACCCCCTGAACCCCATATTTCAAACGAATGATCCAGGGATGCTGCATCGCACACACTTTGCACGGTATTAATGCCCCAATTACGAAACGTGACCGCAGCCTGCTGTCGCACCGGCTCATCAACAGCACGATGCCCTTCAATACGGCCCCAATGCGTTCCGCCCAAACCGCTGACATCAACAGCAGCAACACCCATGCCATTCAAACGCGTTAAGGTCGAGCGCGAGAAACCACAGCCTGTCTCTTTCACCACCACGGGTAATGGCAACGCTTTGACTAAATCAGCCAGTGCTTGCCAACAGCCTTTAAATGCCGGGGTACCTTCTGGTTGAATGCATTCTTGCAGGGGATTGCAATGAATAATTAATGCATCGGCTTGCAATGCATCGGTTAAGGCCTGAATCCGAGATAAGGGTGTCGAGATTAATTGTGCAATACCAATGTTACTGAATAATGACACGTTGGGAAATGCCAGACGCAAAGGTTGCCAATCACGTGCTGAATCAAGATCAGTCAACTCCCGGCGCTGAGAGCCCACGCCCATCGCCCAACCAGCCACCGCACATGCCTCAACCAGATTGCGATTGATATCCACTGCATCCCGATGTCCGGCTGTCATGGAGCCGACCATAAACGGTTTAGCTACCGCGCGGCCAAATCGCATGCCAGCAATATCAATGTCATTAAAATCAAGATCGGGCAGTGCTTCATGAATCAAGGTCACGCTATCAAACGTGTTTAATTCATCAGCCTGATTAACTTGCATTAGTGCCAGTTCGATATGGTCTTGCTTGCGTTTTTCAAATCGCGTGTAATCGCCTGACATGCCCCTGCCATTATATTTGGGAAATTGGCTTGAATTTTAACATAAATTGTACCGCCTTGACCACCCTACATGGCCGCCTTTCCAGGACCACCTCATCGGTATCCAGTCATTCGTAGTTTACCGTAGCAGAAAGATGCTATTCGTATTATGCTAGGTTATTTGGTAATAAGACGATAGCCATTATGACCCAAGCCCAATTTATTTTTAATCAAGAAGAAAACCATTATCTTTGCACTGGCAACTGGTCCATTCTAGATCTTGGCTCATTGATTTTACAGGCTGAAGAATTACCTGACTCAAAAGCACTCACTCTCAGTGGCGAGGAACTGACCGACATGGATAGCGCTGGTGCGCTCAAATTGATGCAATACATTAACGCATTGCAAAGCCGAAAAAACCAAGTCACATTAACCCATTTCAGCCCACAGTTCAGGGAACTGCTGAACGTGATAGAAGACCATCAAGACGCATTGAACTACAATCCACCAACGCCACTGCCCCATGGATGGGTATATCAGCTTGGCAAAGAGTCCGCCTACAAAATAGATCAGGTTTCAGGACTGATTACGCTGGTTGGTGACCTAACTGATAAAATTTTTCGAGCCGCGGGTCAATGGCGTCGTTTCCAAATCACGGGGATTATTTCCAATATTAATAGTGCAGGCCTCAAAGCCCTGCCTATCGTTGGCCTGCTTTCATTCCTTATTGGCATAGTCCTGGCCTATCAAATGGGCTTGCAGCTCGAGACGTATGGCGCAAATGTATTTATTGCATATTTATCCGGCATGGCAATTTTTCGTGAATTCGCGCCGCTAATCACAGCAATTATTGTGGCAGGACGCACCAGCTCAGCATTTACGGCACAGCTGGGCAGCATGAAAATTAATGAAGAAATAGATGCTCTCTATACGATGGGGCTATCCCCCACTGAATTGTTGATGCTGCCAAAAGTGATAGGTTTAGTCCTTGTTTTTCCGTTGCTGATTTTTTGGTCCGATATATTTGGAATACTCGGAGCCATGATCATGTCTAAATATAAACTGGGTATTGGCTATTATGATTTCATAACCCGAATACAAGACAGCGTCGGTTTAAAACAACTGATGCTGGGCTTGTATAAGGCCCCCGCCTTTGCTATTTTGATTGCCCTGGTTGGCTGCTTTCAAGGATTCCGTGTTGAAATGAATGCAGACAGTGTAGGCACTCAAACCACCAAAAGTGTGGTGCAAGCTTTATTTCTAATTATTATCACTGACGCAATTTACTCCATAATTTACAGCTGGAAGGGGCTTTAAAATGTCCAAGCCCATCATTGAAATTAAAGGCTTAAAAAATTACCTTGGCGGCCAGTGGGTACACACTGATGTGAACCTCACGGTCAATAAAGGTGAAATACTCGCCATTATTGGCGGCAGCGGCAGTGGTAAAACCACTATTTTACGCAGCATTCTGATGTTATTAAAACCAACGGCCGGTTCCATCCATGTTTTTGGCGAAGACCTCAACCAACTCGATGAACATGGCGCAAATGTCATTCGCAGACGCTGGGGAATGCTTTTTCAACACAGCGCCCTATTTTCAGTAATGACTGTATTGGAAAATATTATGTTTCCCATGCAGGAACTGGCTCACCTGGATCCACAATTCATGAAAGAATTGGCCTTGCTAAAAATTTCCCTGGTAGGCTTACCCATGGACACCGCAAGTAAATACCCATCTGAATTGAGCGGTGGGATGCAACGACGCGCCGCCGCAGCTCGTGCAATCGCCATGGACCCCGAATTACTCTTTCTAGATGAGCCGACATCAGGCCTCGATCCGCTCAGTGCTAGACAATTTGATAAACTCATCGTTTTTTTGCGCGATACGCTAAATTTGACCATTGTCATCGTGAGCCATGATATGGAATCGCTCAAACGAACCACTGATCGAGTCGCATTTATAGGGGAAGGGACAGTCTTAAGCGTGCAACCAATCGATGAATTAATGAAAAACAAACATCCATTGATTGCTGATTACTTCAGTAAAACTTAAACTAATGGAATTATAAGAAAGGAGACCTAAACCTTGGAAGCGAAAACGAATTATTTTATCGTCGGCTTATCTGTACTCATTCTCGCAACAGGATTGTTGGTTGCGGCACTTTGGCTTTCCGTCGGGTTTGACAAAAAAAAATACAACACCTTCACGGTCTACATGCGTGAGGCCGTATCAGGGTTAACAGCAGAATCCCCCGTCAAATACAATGGTGTGAAGGTTGGCTTTATTTCTTTAATTCAGCTAAATGACCATGATCCCCAGCAAGTAAAATTACAAATTCAGGTTGAGGAAGGAACACCGATTACAACCAGCACAAAAGCCACATTGGTGGCCCAAGGCATTACAGGGGCAACTTATTTAGGCTTAACGGCCAGTTCTTCAACGTTTATTCCCTTACAAAAAACGGCCGATGAACCCTACCCTGTCATCCCTTACAAAACGTCATTTTTTTATGAGCTTGAAAAAAATATTACCGATGCAACGACGGGAATCAACCGTATTTTTGATAAAGAAAATGCTCAACATCTAAAAAAATCTCTCGATAATCTCGAAAAAATATCGACGATGATTGAACAAAACAATGCAAATCTAAATAAAAGTCTTGAAGGTTTGCCCCAGCTTATCACTGAGCTCAAGAGCAGTGCGCATCAATTTAATGATACATCCCGCGATATCTCGGCTGCAGGTGCACAGCTTTCATCCACCATGCGCGCCGGCCGAAACAGCATTGACAAAATTTCACAACAAGCCATACCACCTGCCGTATTGTTGTTACGCCGCCTGGATTCGATTGCCGCCAACCTTGAAAAAGTCAGCGCTGAAATGCGACAAAATCCGGCCGTTATGATTCGCGGCAGTGCCTCACCAAAACCAGGACCGGGAGAACGATAATGAATAACATCAAAATAACACTATTATTAAGTGCCTATTGGCTATTAACTGCCTGCTCACCCATCAAGAACGCAGTCACCGATCAATATAAACTAGAACGCTTCAGTACAAAAAAAATGGCGGAGAAACAGATGCATCGCTCGTTGTTAATCTCCCTACCCGATGCGATTGCCGGCTATCAAACAGAACAGATGCTCTATACTGACAAGCCATTCGAACTCAGTAATTTTGCCCATAGCGCGTGGATCAGCAGTCCTGCAAATATGCTGTATCCCTTAATCACTCAAAGCTTGCAACACAGTCATTATTTTTACGCGGTTGCATCAGGCCCGGACGCGGATAAAACTGACTATCGCATAGACACCCAGGTTATTGAGCTACAACAAAATTTTCTGACCAAGCCCAGCAAAGTAGTGCTAGTCGTCAACGCGGTACTAACCCATATCGCAGATAATCGCGTGGTTGCCTCACGCATCATCAGTGAACGTGTCACCTGCCCTGAAGACACCCCTTATGGCGGTGTAGTTGCAGCGAATAAAGCAGCCTTTGCGTTTACATCCAAGTTAACCGACTTTGTGGTTACAAATGTAAATAGGGATGGCGTGGAGTAAAAACACAGGCTGCGACGAACAAATCCACATGTAATGCTAAAAAAAACCAAATGGCTAATAGCGAAAAAATCAAAACGATTATACAATAGAGCGCGTATCCAATGCGTTTCAATTCAAATTTAAGGAAATAGAGAATGAACACCAGATCACTTGTAAAATTAGGGCTCGTAGCCTCTTGCGTTATTTTGTTTGCTGCTTGCTCAAAAACACCTGGTAGTGCTGATGGCATGGGTGCTGAAGGAGGGTTGTCTGCTCACGGGCTAGGACAATCAGGCGGTTTCGCAGGCCAAGAAGCGGGTGAAATGTATACCACTCAAGCTCCACATAACCAAATTTATCTGTTTGCTTATGACAATAGCGCATTGGAAAACAAATACGTTCCATCCGTCAATGCTCAAGCTGACTATCTGAAATCACATCCAGGTGCTCGTGTATTGATAGCTGGTAATACCGATGAACGCGGCAGCCGTGAATATAACGTTGCATTAGGTGAGCATCGTGCTAACACCGTTGCTGATATCATGCGTATGGCCGGTGTTGACCGACAACAAGTTCGCGTAGTCAGCTATGGTAAAGAACGCCCTGCTAACTTAGGACATGATGAAGCATCTCACGCTCAAAATCGACGCGTAGAGCTAACATTTGAGGCTACAAGATGATTCAAAAACTCCTGCTTGCTGCATGTTTTTGCGCATGTCTACTCCCTTTCAACGCGTTTAGCGAAGCAGAGGTAGTTGATGATAGCGCAAATTTTGCACTTCTAGAGGAACAACAGGCGGCTTATGAGTCGCCTGTTGCTAATGAGGATCGTGATCCATACAACGACTCCTCACGTGAGCCAGCCCTGGCTAAAGATGATTCAACCAATAATAATAGCAATGCCAGCCTATTGGATAAAATTCAAGGCCTACAACAGGAAGTACAAGAGCTTCGAGGTCAACTAGACGTGCAAGCCCATGAACTAAAATTGTTACAAGAACAACAATTATCTTTTTACAAAGATCTGGATGCACGCTTGCGTGTTGTCAGCATCGATGATAAACCTACGGCCACTTCACCTACAACAGCCGTAGATGTACAACCCTCATCCGCATTTACACCAACCATTCAGCCTGTCATTGGCACAGGGCGAGCCAATCCTGCCGATGAGCAAATCAGCTATCTTGCCGCCTATGAGCTGGTTAAAAATAAACATTTTGATGAAGCATTACTGGCCATGCACACGTTTGTAACGAAATACCCACATGGTGGATATACCGCCAATGCTGAATATTGGCTTGGTGAATTGTATATGGTCAAAAAAAATTACCCTCAAGCCATTGAGCATTTCGAGGTGGTGTTGCGAGAGTTCCCATCTTCGAGCAAAGGTGCTGCAAGCCTGCTAAAAATCGGGTACGCGCTAGCCGCATCAGGAAAAACAGTCGAAGCCCGCGCGAAATTGCAGGAGGTTGTAAAAACCTATCCTGACACCAGCACTGCCAAACTGGCAACCGCAAAATTAGACTCATTAAAAAACTGATGAAATCCTTACGCATTACTGAAATCTTTCATTCTTTACAAGGCGAGTCAGTCACTGTGGGCTTGCCTACCGTCTTTGTTCGCTTGACCGGCTGCCCTCTTCGCTGTCAATACTGTGACACAGCCTATGCCTTTACCGGCGGAAAACCAGTGGCCATGGATGATATCCTCGCACGCATTGCAGCATTTGAGTGTAAACATGTTTGTGTAACCGGCGGCGAGCCGTTGGCGCAACCCGGCTGCATGGATTTGCTGAAGCACTTGTGTGATACAGGACATTCTGTATCGCTGGAAACCAGTGGCGCACGTGATATCGCCGCTGTTGACCCGCGTGTTATGATTGTGATGGATTTAAAAACCCCTGATTCCGGTGAGTGTGAAAAAAATATGCTGACCAATATTCCATATCTCAAGCCTACAGATCAAATTAAATTTGTGTTGTGTAGTCGCGAAGATTACCAATGGGCCTGCAGCATGATCACAGAGCACCATCTGACTGAGCATGCACACATTCTTTTCTCGCCCAGCTGGAACCAGCTAAATCCAACAACACTGGCCGACTGGATTATACAAGACCGATTACCGGTTCGTTTTCAGCTACAATTACATAAAATTTTATGGAATGACGCCCCGGGACACTAGGAGAACACCCATGCCATGGTTCGCTCAAGCACCAGCCAATATTGCCTTGATTAAATACATGGGGAAAAAAGACCCTGCGAGAAATTTACCCGACAATCCGTCTTTGTCATATTCGTTGGATAATCTACTCACCAACGTATCGATGGAAGCGTATCCTGGCAAAAAAGATGTATGGGAGCCTTTAAATAGTCCCGGAGCAGAACCATTTACTTTATCTACTGCCGCACAAGAACGCTTTTTACGTCATCTTGCCAACCTGAAAACATACTTTAAATATACTGGCTCATTTATTGTGCGTTCCAGCAATAACTTTCCACACAGCAGTGGGCTCGCCAGTTCGGCGTCCAGTTTTGCAGCGCTGACCAAGTGCGCCGCATTGGCCTTAAGTGAGTTAACACACAGCCCTCTTCCATCCATTGAAACCCAGGCAGCACTCAGCCGTCAGGGCTCAGGATCGTCTTGCCGTTCTTTTTTTTCACCATGGGCGCTATGGGAAGATGATACCGTTAAAACCGTTGAATTGCCTTATATGCAATTACGCCATGAAGTGATTGTTATCAGCAAAGATGAAAAAGAAGTTTCATCCAGTGCCGCACATCAGCGAGTGACAACCAGTCCATTTTATGCAACACGGAGTGAGCGGGCCCGTCATAATCTAACGCTGTTGATGGATGCCTTTGCCGCAAAAGATTGGACCGCTGCATATCGGGTTTGCTGGCATGAATTTCAAGACATGCATCATTTATTTTCTACTTGTGCTCCACCTTTTTCTTACATGACTGACCAGAGCAACGCCGTTTTAAAAATGCTTCAAGATCTATGGCAACGTGAAGGTGATGGGCCGATCGTGACCATGGATGCCGGCCCTAACATCCATTTACTCTATCGCGAAGATCAGGCGGAAATGGCGATTCAATTCAAAAATGATTACCTGACAGGCAACTATGATCTCTTGTGATTTTGAAACCACGACTCATGGCAAATGGATCCTAGCTGGCGAACACGCCGTACTTCGCGGACATCCGGCGCTGGTTTTTCCCATCAACGAGAAAAAACTGACCCTGTACTTTCATCCATCGAAATCGGGATTAACTGCTGATTATGCAGGCGATGCAGGCTCGGATATGGAGCAGTTGTTTTGGAACGTACTCGAACATGGTATACAAATTTTTGGTCATCCATTAGATGATGTCCATGGACATTTTCATTTGCAAAGCAATATCCCCATAGGCGTAGGAATGGGCGCCTCTGCCGCACTCTGCGTTGCCATAGCCCGCTGGTTTTCATCCCAACATATGCTGACAACACTTGAGATCGAACATTTCGCAATAGAACTGGAACATCTTTTCCATGGCCAAAGCAGTGGCCTGGATATTGCAGGCGTTGCCGCCACCACCGGTATTTATTTTCAGAAAGGGATTGCCCTCCCCATCAAACAAACCTGGCAACCACGGTGGTTTTTGTCAACATGTGGACAGGTGGGCATGACATCACCGTGCATTAAGGCCGTACAGGCATTATGGCAGTCTAACCCGACGCGCGCCGCAGCAATTGATCAGCAAATGCATACTAGCGTGCTGACCGCTCGCACAGCGCTTGAAGATGAGAATATGTCACAGCTCGCTAAAGCCATTAACACAGCAGCCGAGTGTTTCCAACAATGGGGCTTAATCAGCACCAGTCTGCAACACCACATGCAAACACTCCGTAATGCCGGCGCCATTGCCGTTAAACCCACCGGTTCGGGTGGTGGAGGCTATGTAATAAGCTTGTGGACTGATACGCCCTGCAACACTCCCATTGACTTCATTTTAGGGTAAGACAAATTAGTGTTTTTGTTCCACTCATGATTCAGGGCGACAAAGTTACGATATCACCCGGCAATGGAGGTGGTTTAGGCTTCCATCCTTCCAGCATCGATCCGTACATCATCATTAACGCTACGGCAAGCATCAGCAGCGGCAACCCAAGGTGAATCGGGAAGAAAACCAGCAAGACAAAGGCTGATGTGGGGATTAGGGTTTCACTTAAGACCTGTTGAATGAGCGCTTTTTTGTGATAAGCAATCATATCTTGTCGGTGTTGCGTTTTTTTGTAAGACTGCAATTTCTGTAATTTTTCAATCTCAGTGGTTGTTGTCACTGAATGATAAGCAACCGTCAATGCAAACGATAATGCGGAGCCGGTAATGCCTAAAATTAATGCGGTCGCAGGTAATATCGCTGTCGGAGGTAAATAGAAGCTACACAATATGCTAAAAGACACAAATAAGCTAAGCGAATACCATAAATCATGATGGAACTGTTGTCCGGTATATTTCCATTCAAGTTCAGACTTACTTCGAGCTTCAAATAGCACGGCAAGGTGCTCTTTCAGTACGTTTCGATCTGTTTCATCCTCTGTACGCAGTATTCTCGTTTTTAATGCGTTCATTTCTATTTTTAGATGCTCAATTTCTGCATTATGTTCCGTTTCATTTTCCAGATAATTCCATGCCGTTAAGGTTAAATCGAATATCAGCATGGCGCCAGTTAAGACATTGCCCATGTAGCCGAGCGAGCCACTGCCCACTAGCCAGTAAAAACAAGCCATGTTGGCTGTGGCCCAAAAGACATCATTTAAGATGTCAAATTTACGCTGTTCCCATTGAGTTTGGAATCGCTCGTATATGCCGATATCCAACTTTTTATCAGCATTGATCCACGTGCCTTTGAGCGTACCTTCGGTTAATAAGTACAAGTTAATGCCCAGGCGAAGATAATACAGTACAAAACTCATGTAACCGGTCACGGGCGAAACAGTAGAAAATACAGTATTTGCCTGTTGTGCGTGCCCCATGCCTGCTGGAATTAAATCAAGTAGTGAGCGGTCAAGCCCCCCACCCCAAACCCAATTAAGTCGGTGATAGTTGACCGCCGACATTTGAGTTCTGATGTCTGTTAACCATTCTGCAGTTGTAAATCCGATCATGGCTTTGCCCATCAAGGGAGCTATGTAGTTTAACGCAATATATTTTGCAGGCCTGTCAGGGGATGCACCGAGTTGCTCTTGTAAGTTTTGTTGGCATGATGTGCTCGCGCCCATAGGGGGGGTATCACCTAATCGAGAGAGTAAATGGGCGCATCGCTCCAGCTGTTTCCCGCGTTCTCGTAGCATAGGTAGGTTTTGTTCATGTTTGTGCAGTTCCCATTCTTCGTTTATCAGATTAACCATATGCAAGAGTTCTTCTTCAAGTGCCTTACGTTGGTATTCGTTTTTGTGTCGGAACTCGCTCGGATCAATCTCAGCTAATCGGCTGCCATATATTTTAATCGAGCGGGCAATGGGTTTAGGGGATCTGACTATCGATACTAAATCTACCGTGGGGTACGGATCATAGGGTGCGCTATGAAAAAAGGAATTAGCCATGTTAATAAACCCCTTCAAACTTAGGTTGAGATAAGTTTCTGAGCATCCGAGCCGCGACCGTTAGGGAGTGTATGTTGATATCCAGTGAACACTC
>CAMDBQ010000005.1 GCA_945889365.1 Legionella genomosp. 1
GTTAAACGTACCAACTAAGTTAATATCAATCACTTGTTTAAACGCGTCTAAAGGCATCACGCCTTCTTTACCCACTATTTTTCGTGCGGGTGCAATACCGGCACAATTAATGCAAATTCGTGGTACACCAAAGCGAGAAATAGTCTCGCGAAGTGCTTGTTCTATAGATTCAGCAGAACTGACATCGCATGCAATACCCTCACTGTTTGCCTGCCTGTCCCATACCACAATTTGCACACCGCGATCTTGCAAAGCCTGAGCGCAAGCTTTTCCCATTCCGGATGCGCCGCCTGTTATAACGGCAATTTTATGTTTTGGATCCACGGGATCTCCTATTATGTTATGTATGGATTAGCCTATCATGTCGATATACAATAATTCAATTCACTGCCACTTGGTAGTGTTAGAGACGCGTGATTAATGCTAGCATCAATTTTTTTATCTGAGGGATTTCAATATGTGGTTTAACAATGCGCTGATCTATCAATATGAGCTTGAAGAAGCAACCGACCTGGCTGATCTATTATCACAAGAGGCCATGAAACCTTGCCCACCGCATGCGCGTTTTATTTATGGTTGGCTGCCCGCCATTGCAAGCGAATTTGTTCATGAAGCAGCCGGTTCGGCATTGATTTGCATGGGTAAAGAAGAACGTCTTTTACCACGCGGCGTGATTAAAAAGATCCTTAATGAACGGGTTCAGGCTCTCGAAGCGCAGCGCGGTTATGCAATCAAACGTGCTGAAAAAGGCCAAATGGCAGAAGATTTGGAATTTGAGCTGCTACCTAAATCATTTTGCCTGCAGAAGCGTACCCTTGCTCTGCTGGATACAGTTAGCAAACGGTTAATCATCAATGCCTCAAGCGCCAATCAAGCCTCACAGTTAACCTCCTTGCTGCGTAAAACCGTACCGGGCATCAGTATTGAACCTTTGCAACACATGGGCAATCTATCAGTTTTATTTGCAGAATGGATTACTAATCCTTCATCCATGCCCGCTAATTTACAACTGGCATCAGATTGCCTGTTATTTTCACCTGACGATGATAAAAAACGGTTTAATTGCAAAGGCTATGAATTACCTGCTGAGGAAATCCTGACGTTATTATCCCAAGGTTTGGCTCCTGCAGAAATTTCCATCATCTGGAATGAGCGCATTCAATTCACGCTAACTCATGAACTTACATTCAAGCGCCTGAAATGCATGGATTACCTAGTGGATGATTTCAGCGAAATTCGTGAGCTTGAAGAAGAATACGAACAACAAGATGCAGCACTTACGTTGTTGTCTGGTGAGTTTCGTTCATTGATGGAGGATTTGTTGAAAGGGATTACTGAAACAACACCCGCACCCGTTGCAACGAGTGCACCGGTCGCTCAGGCTGTTGAAGAGACATGTCCGTTTTAAAGGTAGTAGGTTGGGCCTTAGCCCAACCTACTTATTCGGCTGGTTTTTCCGGATCTGCATGATAGGTAGCACGGTAAACAAGCAGCGCGTCTTCAGTCGCTTTATCCAAACCCATAGCCATATTGGCATGATACAGTACCGCTAACGCACCTTGAGCGCTGGGCGCTTGGGGGTAAGTCTTGATTAAATATCCGGCTCGTTCTACCGCTGCAACATACATTTTATGTTCATAATAATATATCGACGTATTCAATTCGCGTTGTGCGAACATGTTCCGTAAATAGATCATGCGTTGCAATGAGTTCGCTTTATAACGGCTATCAGGAAATTTTTGCACTAAGGTGGCAAAATCAGAATAGGATTGAGATTGCGTACCAGGATCACGCCATGAATCATCCATCGGGAACATATTCGCTAATGCACCTCGCGTTTGATCAAAATTCGCTAGGGCTTTCATGTAATATGCGTAGTCTACGCGTTTAGCTCGAGGATAAAGATGAATAAACCGCTCAGCAGTCGCTGCAGTTGAGGGGTAATCCTCTTTTTTATAGTAAGCATAGATTAAATCAATCTGAGCTTGTTCGGCATAGTCATTAAATGGATACATTGTATCCAACGCCTCAAGACGTTTAATAGCCGCGGTGTACTGTTCTTTTGACATTTCTTTTTGTGCATCAGCATATAACTGTTTCGCACTCACTCCTTGAAACGGATTATCATCCTCATCACTGCCACCCCACCAGTGTTTACAAGCGGTAAGCGATAATAAAATCCCAATCACTAATAACACATTAATTTTTTTCATAAAAACATCCAAAAGCTAGCGTCATAAAGAACTTGAGACATTATACCCATTGCAGTTTATTTTGCTAACTGTATTTGTAATCTGCCAGGGATTTTGGGCGAACCTATGTATGCTGATGTTAAATCGTCCCACAATGACTTATGAGTTCCACCAAGGCCCAATTTAGTTTGGCGTTGAGGCAAATGTGGTTACGTTACGAAGTCAAACCAAACCATAATTTCAATTGCTCTACGGCCTGAATCAGAAACATCTCATAACCATACACAAGCGTGCAGTTGCGACTTTGGGCTTTTTTTAGTAGTGGTGTGTTCGTTGGATGATAAACCGTATCCATCACAATACGATTTGGAAGTAAAAAGTCTTCAGGAACAGGAAGCATATTGATCTGTCCAGACATGCCTAACGGTGTTGTATTTATAAGTACATCGTAGATTAATTTGATGTGCGTTATTTCATCAAATCCATAACCTGAGCAATTCATTTCTGCGGCAAGGTCATGGGCTTTTTGTGGGGTGCGATTTATAAAAATAACTTGGGCATGTCGTTTGATCGCTTCATGGCCAATGGCACGCCCTGTCGCACCCGCACCAATAATGACCAATCTTTTATTGGCCACCGGCATTTTATTTTCTATTGCATCGAGTGCGCCTATGCCGTCTGTATTGTAGCCAATTAAATTGCCCTGATTAATTACAATGGTATTCACACTATTGATCATATGGGCCATGCTATCAATTTGTTCGAGAAATGGCATAACGTGCTGCTTCAATGGCATGGTGACGCTAAAACCATGAAACGGCAATGTTTTGATGAGCTTAAAAAAATCGTTGAGTTCTAAAGGCTTTAACTTTAATTTGACGTAAACCGCATTTTTATCCATAACTTCAAACACCCGGTTATGTATGATATGACCCGCACTTTTATCCACTGGGTCACCTAGTAAGGCGTAAATTTTTGTATTTGGATCAATTGAACGAAATCGATATAGTTCCAACATGTTTGATAAACTCAGTTGGCCAGGTGCAATCTCATCGTCTATACAGGTATAGTGCAAATCGTTACCTACTATGGGTCCAAGAATTCGAGTTGGAATGCCTAACTCTCCCATGCAAAAAATGGTTGCTTGAATATCCGAAGGTAGGTTGTGAGCAAAAATCATTGCTCTTAAACAATCTAAAGTCGATTGCGCGTACGTTACTATTTTATAAAATGAACATGCTTCGTGGTATAAGGATGTTAATATCTCGGCTAAGTTATCGGGTGTCTTATCAAAATCATGGTAGGAGCGTATAAGTTGTATTTCTGGATGTTGGATTTTTAGTTTCGTGACAAACTCCACAGGTACATCATATTCTAAATCGATAAACTCAGGTTCAATCTGCGCCAGTTGTTCAATCATCGCAAGTCGTTGATCCTCAGTCAGAGAAAATATACCGCCTTGAGATTTTTTTCGCAGTGTAAAAATCATGGGAATAGGAAAATCGTGTCTTAACTGCTGAACTCCAGAAATATCCATATGTTCTAAATAATCAAGGCGAAGCTCGATTGCATCTGTAAGTTGCATGATAGATTGAATTTTTTGTCTGAGGTCTGAGAAATTTTTTTCAGCAATAACCGTGATCAACATAGAGTATCGCCTTATAACGGACTAAAATTCCATCATCACATTACAGCGAAACTCTGGCACCAAACTTTTTAACAACACCAGTAACTCATCATTTTGATGCTCAGTGCATGCCGTATTAATCATGCGAATGGTTTGCGTTAATTCAGCCCAGTCCATTTGACGATAGGACGATTTAAGCAGCTTTACATGATCGGTTTGTTCTAATTGCTCTGACGCATGAAACAGCTCTTCAAATAATTTCTCACCTGGGCGCAAACCTGTATACTGAATTTTTATGTCTTGGCCAGGTTTTTTTCCAGCCAAACGAATCATTTGCTCAGCTAGATAGCTTATTTTAATGGGTTCACCCATATCCAATACAAATATCTCGCCACCGTTGCCGTTCACCATGGCTTGTAATATCAATTGTGAGGCTTCAGGAATTGTCATGAAATAGCGCTCTATGTCGGGATGAGTTACCGTTAATGGCCCTCCCTCCTCAAGCTGTTTTTGAAACAACGGTACGACGCTGCCTGTTGATCCCAACACATTACCAAACCTCACTGTAATAAATTTTGTACTAACACGAGAATTTAAGTTTTGACAGTAAATCTCAGCCACACGTTTAGTCGTACCCATGATATTAGTGGGATTAACTGCTTTATCGGTGGAAATCAAAATGAATTTTTCAGCACCCACTTCAGCGCTAGCCTGTGCAACAATTTGCGTTCCTAGTACATTATTCTGTACGGCCACTCGAATTTGATTTTCAAGTAGTGGCACATGTTTATAAGCAGCAGCATGGAAAACTACGTTGGGTTTGAATGTTGCAAAAATATTATTAATTGCAACAGCATCAGTCACACTAACCAATGCTAACTGAATGATTAAATTAGGAAACCGCGCCCGAAGTTCTTGATCGATGCTGTATAAATTAAATTCGCAGCTGTCTAAAATAAATAGCTTCTCGGGTTTTATAACCAAAATTTGCCGGCAAAGCTCAGAGCCAATCGAACCTCCACCACCAGTGACCAACACACGTTTATCATGAATATGAGTGACAATTTTATCCCAACTTAAATGAACTTGATCGCGACCCAGTAAATCCTCGATGTGCACTTTTCGTAGTGAGTTGACTTCCACGTGTCCAGAAGCCAGCGCTTGCAAGCTGGGCAAGGTGCGGAACGGAATATTGCATGCCTCACAATGATCAACAATGCTGCGCATGTGGAAAGACCCTGCAGATGGAATGGCAATAAAAATTAAATCAATTTGATGCTTCTCGACCAAATATTTTAGTTTAGGAATGGTTCCCAGGACAGGCACACCATGCACTTCCATGCCCCGATTTTTCTTGCTGTCATCTACCAATCCAATTGGCAAATAAGAGTTGGTACGCTTTAAATCCCTTATTAATCCTTCGCCGGCTTGTCCTGCACCCACAATTAAAACACGTTTGGCATGGTCATCTACCCTGTGACCTCCTTTTTTGTCCCAATAGCTTCTAAAAAATAACCGAGCACCGCATAAAAGCGTTGCAAGGGTCATAGAATATAAAGGTAGAATAGCTCGAGGCACTTGGTGCAACAGCGATGCAAAGTAAAACAAGGGTATAACCATTGCTGTGGCACAAGCCACAGCTCGGAGAATACGCGCAACATCATTTAAGGAAGAAAAACACCAAAGCCCGCGATAGACTTTAAAATAATAATAACAAGCCACTTGAACTACAGCCAGAATAGATAAGGCAGACAGCGAGTCTGGCCACATCAGGCTTCGATGGAAGGGCTGTGTGTTATAACGTAGCGAAAAAGCAATAGCCCAAGCGACTGGAATTGACAGCGTATCAAAGGCGACAACAGGCAGCTTCGTAATTATTTTGCTCAATGTGATTCGTAAGCCATCCATATTAAAGGTCATTTATAATCCTGCAAACATACTATCGCATATTCATTTCAATTTTGCTGTTCTTATACCATAATCTTTGCCGGCGTTCTATACTGCATTTACTTGGTATAAATTTATTGGCAGGATGTTAACCATGAAGATAAAAAACTTATTGTTGATTACTGCTTTGGTTGCAGCTTTCCCATCTCTTCATGCCGCAGAAGATTTGCAACAACTATTGTCACAGGTGGGCGTATACCCATACTGCCCTGCTCCTCAAGCCATCAGCTTGCATGCGATAAAAGAGATGCTTTATCAAAAAGCAACCTTTCTTAATGCAGCTGTTATCAATAAAGTGCTGACCATACTAAAATGCACGAATCGTTACAATATTGAACACAACAACATTTTGACCGTCATTGACTATTCTTTACCTGCCAATGAAAAGCGATTGTGGATATTTAATTTAGCCGAGAAAAAATTATTATTTCATACCTATGTTTCACATGGGATTAAATCTGGCGCTTTGTTATCGACCTTATTTTCTAATAAATACGACAGTAAGTCCAGTAGTTTAGGCGTTTATAAAACGGAACAAACTTACCGCGGTCGAGATGGATTATCATTGAGATTGGCCGGTTTGGACAATGGGTTCAATAGCAATGCTTCCAATCGATACATTGTGATGCATGGCAGCTGGTATGTTGATGAGAATTTTATAAAAAAATATGGCCGATCCGGGCGAAGTTGGGGCTGCCCTGCCGTTCCATTAGATCTTACGGAACCTATTATTAATACAATAAAGGACGAATCATTACTGATTGTCTATTACCCAAATGATGACTGGCTTACGAAATCGAAGTTTTTAAGGTGTGGCAAGTTATCTCCGCAGCAAGATATGGTCTCACAGGACGCTGTATCAAAGCCAGTTATAGATGACAGTGTGAAACGAGATGCAATTTTATTTGCTGATATTCATAAAAACGGGACGGGTGAAGAAAATACGGCTGTTGCCGTACTATCAGCCGATAATTATGCGCGAATATTTCAACTCAAAGCACCATTGGATCGTATGCTCCGACGGCAAATTGATAAAATTGAATACATTGCACTGAGTCCTGCAGAGTTTGCGAAAATAAAAGAATGTAATCAGGTATATTTTGTCAGGCCTGTTATAAAAATGATAAAAGGCTATTACGAAACTCAAATGGACATTTTAAATTTCGGGAAAATAACACAAATTAGTCTTAATGGAGATTCAGGTTACACTGTGCACTTTGATACAAAAAACTCTCTAGTATTAAGATCAACGGACCGATTTATTCGATGGTTGGGTCTGTAAGAAGTACCGCCCCGCCTTCGCGGGGCGGTACTATGGTTAAAACAAATCTTCCTGTGTCAAACCAAACCCTTCAACCATCTTACGTAATGCGTGCAACGCTTCAACCTGGATTTGCCGCACACGTTCACGAGTCAGGCAAATTTCTTTCCCGACTTCCTCGAGCGTTGCTTTTTCATGACCACGCAAACCAAAACGCCGAGAAATAACCTGTCGTTGGTTTTCAGTTAACACATCCAACAGTGTTTCAATATGGGCTCGCAAGTTTTCATCGGTTAACAATTCAGCAGGATTAAGGCTGTTTGCATCAGCCAAGGTATCTAACAATGATTTGCTTTCGTCATAACCAATCGGGGTGTCTACTGAGGTAACTTTATCATTCAGTCCTAATATTTTTCGTACTTCCTCCAAGGGAGTATCCAGCATGTCAGCAATTTCTTCGGGTGATGGCTCATGATCCAGTTTTTGCGTTAATTGGCGTGCAGCGCGCAAATAAAGATTAAGCTCTTTTACTACGTGAATAGGAAGTCGAATCGTACGCGTTTGATTCATGATAGCCCGTTCAATCGTTTGCCGAATCCACCAGGTAGCGTACGTTGAAAATCGGAAACCACGATCCGGGTCAAATTTTTCAACGGATTTCATCAAGCCTATGTTGCCCTCTTCAATTAAATCAAGCAACGGCAGGCCGCGATTGAGATATCGTCGAGCAATTTTAACGACCAGACGTAAATTAGACACGATCATCTTTTTCCGACCAGCTACATCGCCCTGTAACGCAAGTCTGGAGTAAAACACTTCTTCATCAGCGGTAAGCAAAGGAGAAAACCCGATTTCACTTAAATAAAGTTGTGTGGGATCCATCGCCTTCGCCAAGCGCTTGCCTTGGTGGAAGGTAGGGAAGATATCTTCATCGGCACAATCCGGTGCAATCTCAACTTTCTCTTGGTCGAGTGATACGTCTTCAATATCAGCGACTGATAAATCATCAACTAATTCATCGTCAACAGCTTTATCATCCAAGCCACTGATAATCTCGTCCTCGAGTTCTGTTTTATCGTCTAATAGTTCATCGTTTGGGCGCATTATGTCACCTCTTGTATCGATATATAGTAACGTTAAACGATTGAAGCGAAAAAAGCTAGGGGGCTGACGCTTTCATGTATCAGTGTAGATAATTTAATGGATTAACCGGTTTTCCTGATTGTCTTACTTCAAAATGTACACCCCAGAATCGTCGATCGACAACACCCATATCAGCGATCACCTGACCTGCCTTGACGGCCTGTCCTTCAGAGACCAGATTACGCGCATTATTTCCATACGCCGTCAAATATTGACTATCATGCCGAATGATAATTAGATTTCCATAACCCGCAAGTCCACTTCCTGCATAGGCTACCGAGCCACTTCCTGAAGCATAAATCTTATCGCCCTTTTTACCGGCAATATCAAGTCCCTTTTTACCTTGTTCCGGAACAAAATTAGCCACAACACGACCATGAGCTGGCCACAACCAAAGGCCAGATCCTGGGGAAGCTTGTTGTGCTCGATAGGGTTGCTGAACAAATAGAGGTTTATTTATAAAATTAGGTCGACGAGTGTTTCTCGCCTGCGGCGCGTTAGATTGCATTGGTTGTAATCGTATAATTTGACCTACCTGCAAGGAGTAAGGGGTATACAAATGGTTGGCTGTTGCAAGTTCACGATAATCCCGGTCGTATCGAAATGCGATGGCATAGAGGGTGTCACCCCGTCGAACAATATACTGGGCTGTCTGATTACCAGCAGCACGCCAGTTTAATTCGACGACAGGAGCTAAATCCTCTCGGCCGCCACAGCCAGTCAGACCAAGCAATAACACCCCAATAGACCATCCTTTGCCTGAATAATTCATTATCTTAAAATACCCACTTCATCAAACAAAAAACCAGCAAAATAAAAGCAACTAATACCAACCCAATGATATCAATGTAGCGGCGCAATTTCACTTCTAAACGCTCGCCAGCGTAATACATAAGCCCGCATACCATAAAAAAACGTATTCCACGACCAATGACAGATCCTATAACAAAAGGCAAAAATGCCATGTGCAAAGCCCCTGCTGATACGGTAAATATTTTATATGGAAAAGGGGTGAATCCAGCCAAAATGACCATCCATACCCCGCTATGATCAAACCATTTCTGTATTTGGTTGTAACTGGACGCGTAAGAGGACGCAAGAATATAGGGCCTAATCAATTCAATACAGTACATTCCAATCAAATAGCCAAGCATGCCACCTATCACGGAGAACAACGTTGCTATCAGAGCGTAATGCCAAGATCGGTGCGGCCTTGCCAACCCCATGCTAATCAACATCACATCAGGAGGGATAGGGAAAATAGATGATTCAACAAACGATACACCCGCAAGATAATAAGGAGCATGACGGTGAGCAGACCAAGCTAGAGTCTTGTTATATAAGCAAGAAAATAATTTCATAGTATGTCCATTTTTAAATCAATCTTTACAGCCCATTAATCCACGTTGCAACTTGATCAAATATTTTGTAGTGAGTCATATCAAGATGCAGTGGAGTAATCGATACACGCGCGTGACTAACGGCATGAAAATCTGTACCTGGTCCAGCGTCGGCCTCAGCGCCCGGAGGGCCTACCCAATAGATAGAGCGCCCACGGGGATCCGCTGCTTTAACCATGGGCTCTGCGCGATGACGAGAACCTAAGCGCGTAACCTCCATGCCTTTGATTTCACTCAGAGGCAAATCAGGCACATTTACATTAAGAATGGTTTGTGAAGGCAGGCTGTGAGTCAGTAGTTTAAGTACTAATTGCCTTGCAATCGCGGCAGCAGTATCGTAGTGTTTAATATTTAAACCAACCATTGAAATAGCAATCGCAGGTAACCCAAGAAACCGTCCTTCCATAGCCGCGGCCACTGTGCCAGAATAAAGAATATCATCACCCAGATTGGCGCCATCATTAATGCCTGACACCACAATATCCATAGTCGTATCAAAATAGCCTGTCAATGCCAGATGCACGCAATCGGTGGGCGTGCCCTCTACACTATGGAATCCGTTATCAAGGCGTCTTACCCTCAATGGATGCGCCAAAGTCAGCGAATTAC
The DNA here is from genome assembly GCA_945889365.1 of Legionella genomosp. 1. Classification (GTDB taxonomy): domain Bacteria; phylum Pseudomonadota; class Gammaproteobacteria; order Legionellales; family Legionellaceae; genus DDPF01. The sequence continues at coordinate 10,180 of CAMDBQ010000005.1, forward strand.
TTGCACCACTGCGATTCCTGTCAGGAGCGATAACATCAATTTCAGCAATTGATGATAATGCGTTTGCTAGAGCATGTATACCAGGTGCCATGACACCATCATCGTTACTAATCAGTATCCGCATTCGTTAACCCCTGGGAGATTCCAACCACTTAACAATGGCTAACCGTTCATTCAATTGAGCATTGTGCTTATCTATTGCCGCTTGCAAGTCTGCTTTATCGGACGAGTTTTGCAAATCAGACTTAGACTTTTCCAACTCTTCCTGTAAAGTAAGAATCGTTTGTCCAAAGACCTGCGGATCTTGCTGTAATTCGGAAACCAGCTGATTTGCCCGTATAGCACAGCTATTTAATTCCTCACAAGTCACACCTGCAGGATGCTGACCAGGGCATTGCTCAAGGGCTTCTTGCAAGGCAGGAGGATGTAAACTGTAATAAGCCGCGTCATGTGCGGCTGAACAACTGCTCGCTAAGAATGGTAATGCTAATAACATTATATATTTAATCATGGTTACCTTATAGTTAATTTCAATTACCCCAAAAATGGTGACCAGGCAGGTTCCTGTACATCTCCGTCACGAGACGGCAAACGCAATTTAATCGTGCCATCAAGCGATGTAATCGCTAACACACCTTTATCCTGGAAATGTGTAGCGTATAGTATCAATCGCCCATTTGGAGAGACAGAGGGAGACTCATCCATTTGCGAATGTGTCAGCGGTATAATTCGACCCGTACCAACATTTTGTACGCCGATATTAAACTGTCTGTCCTCACGATGTAACATCACAATGTTTTGTTGATTAGGTGTGTAAGACGCACGTGCATTGTAATTGCCATCATAACTAACACGACTAATTCCACCATCGGCTAACGATAGGCGATAAATTTGCGGTGAACCGCCACGACCTGAAGTAAATAATATAGAACGGCCATCAGGAGAATAACGTGGCTCGGTATCAATGGCCTCACCAAAGGTAAGCTGCTTCATTGCGCCGGACGACAAATCAACGGAATATACTTTTGGATTACCACCTTTGGATAAAACAACGGCAAGCTGACGGCCATCAGGCGACCAAGCTGGCGCGCCATTAATTCCTGTAAAATCAGTTAACAAGCGACGCTGACCTGTGGCAACTGCAACACTGAAAATCTGAGCTTTTTTCTTTTCAAAAGAGACATAAGCAATGTGCGTCCCATCTGGGGACCAAGCAGGCGACATAATGGGTTCAGATGAAACCAGCAGGCTTTGTGGGTTGCTGCTATCAACATCGGCAACTTCTAATGAGTATTGGGTTTTGCCTACGCCGCGCTTAACTAAAATATAAGCAATTCGTGTGGAGAAAATACCGCGCTCACCAGTTAATTTTTGATACACTTCATCACTAATATGATGCGCAAGTGCACGGATTTGATTATCAGTCACCTGATAACTTTTGGAAAGCAGTGACCGACCACCCGTTGCCGCATCAACCAAATCAAAACTAACCTCAGCCCGATTGCCCCCCAATCGATTCACACGACCCGATAATATGCTATCCGCACCGGCACGTTGCCAAGCGGTAATGGATTGGCTAGGACCTTGAGATGAGGGAATAAGGCGGAATTGACCAGATAAATGCAAATCATTATTGATTATATCGGTTAGTTCCTGTGCCTGATTCTCATTTCCAAATGAATTAATCCCAATGGGCAATGCGGCATTGATCCCTTGAGTTAATTCAAGATCCAAGGCATAAGATGCCCCAGACAAAAGCAATAAACATGCTGCAATAAAACAATTCATCACGTGTTACCCCCTGGCATTTCCTGGTCGTACAGTTAGACTAATATCACGGAACATATTAAATGTTGTCGGATCACTCGGCACTGGCAATGGCGATGCTTTATAAATTGCTGATTGAGCTGAACGGTCAAGGATTGGATCTCCGCTGCTACGCGTTAAGGCTACTTCCAGCACAGAACCATTCGGTGCCAAACGAATCCGGAATTGGCTAGACATAGCACTATCTGCATTTTGCGGCAAAATCCACTGCTGACTAATCGCGTTAAGAATTAACGCCTTGTACTTATCAACCTCACCAGCCACCCGCGCTGTATTAGCGGCATTCACCACCGCTTGTTGTGCAGCTTGTTGTTTTTGAAGTAAATCAGCTTTGGCTTTTTCAGCTTTCGCCAGATTTGCCTTAGCTAATTCTTCGGTTTTTTTCTTGGTTAATTCAGCTAGCCTTTGAGTGTCTTGCTCTTGCTGTTTTTGCATTTTGATTTGCTGCTGCTTCATATCAGCAAGGTGCTTTTCCTGCTCTTCTTTTTGTCTCGCCAAATCTTTTAAATGCTTTTGTTCTTCTATGAGTTGCTTTTGGCGAGCAATCGCCAATGCAGCGGTTTCATTTTTTAATTGTTGCAAATGTTGTTGCTCTTCAATCCGCTGTTTACGAGCCAGTTCTGCTTGTTGAGCCAGTGCGCGTTGTCGGTTTTCTTCCGCTTGGCGCTGATGCAAACGTTCATCTTTTAAACGATTGACCGTTTTCATCACTTCTTTAATGTCAACACTGACGGCCTGAATCGGTTGCTCTTGTGGATTTTGGTCAGGTTGAGGCTGCATTTGACCTGGCTCATTTTTTGCTTCCTGTGTTAATACCGGACGATTGCTGGTGCGCTCAAACATGAGGAAGGCAACGATTAATAAATGCAACAAAATAGCGGCAGCAAAGGCTACTTGATAATTACGTGAATTAATCATCCTCGACTTCCTCCGCTGACATCATCAGGAGAATCAGTGATCAATCCGACTTGTTCAGCACCGGCCTGCTTTAATAAACTCATCGCAGAAATAACTTTACCATAAGCCACACCTTGATCACCTTTGACCAGGACATTCAATGCTTGCCCTGATTGGCGAGCCAACTCCAGTTCAGCAGCTACACGTACGGTCAAGGTTTGAGGGTCGATTGGAGAGCCTGGATCGCTGTATATGTTTAAAAAGTATTCCCCGTTACGGTTGACGGATACAATAATTGGCTCACGGTCTGCCGGCTTTAATGACGCACTCGTCGCTTTAGGCAAATCTACCGTTACACCTTGGGTTAAAATAGGCGCGGTAATCATAAAAATAACCAATAGCACTAACATCACGTCGATGTAAGGCACCACATTAATATCAGCAATCGGTTTTGCGCGCTGCTTTCTTTTTCTAATCATTTTCTCACCTTGCAGGCAATGCAGTTTGTTCTTCAATGAGCGCAATCAGCTCATCCTGGAACAAATCATAGCGGTTAAGGAGTGTGTTGGCTCGAGTACTATACCGGTTAAACGCCACAACAGCGGGTATGGCTGTGAACAGCCCAAGCGCGGTTGCGACCAGAGCCTCTGAAATCCCCGGCGCCACCATGGCAATAGTAGCCTGTTGAGCTTGGCCTAAAGCTTGAAAGGTCGTCATGATTCCACATACGGTACCAAATAGACCAACGTATGGTGCCAAAGATCCAATTGAAGCAAACAAAGGAAGATGATGCTCTAACCGTTCCGCTTCTTTGGTATAACTAATTTGCATCACACGTTGAATAGGCTCAATCACCATTGGACCCTGCTTACGAATGCGTATAAATTCCTTAAATCCGGCGTGAAATATTGCAGCCAAACCGTGTCTGTCCTCTATATTGCTATCAATATCAGCATACAATTTACTTAGATCAGTTGCACCCCAAAAACGGCGGCTAAATGCATCATATTGTTGTTTTTTTTCTTTAAAATACCATGCGCGCTGTATAATCAAAGTCCATGACGCAACCGATGCGGCAAGCAAAATCATCATCACCAGTTTTACAATAAAACCAGCCTGCATAAAATAACCGAGTACACTGACATGACTACCCATTTCTCATTCCTCTATTGCTAGTTTAATTATTCTCAACCACAGACATACCAAAATGTTGGTATGTCAATGGCGTCGCTGTGCGTCCTCTTGACGTACGCATTAAAAATCCCTGTTGGATCAAAAACGGCTCCAAAACATCCTCAATCGTACCCTTCTCTTCACCAATGGCTGCCGCAATGCTATCCAGACCGACGGGTCCACCAGCAAAACGCTCGATTACAGCGAGCAGCAATTTTCTATCCATAATATCAAAGCCATGATGGTCAACATTTAACATATCTAAAGCAAGTTGAGCAATTTTGTGGGTAATGACCCCATTGGCTCGCACTTCAGCGTAATCACGCACTCTACGCAACAAGCGATTAGCAATTCGCGGCGTACCACGGGCACGCATAGCAATTTCTACGGCCCCTTTCGGCTCAATGGGTACGTTGAGTAATTTGGCTGAGCGAGTCACAATTTGTGTTAATGCATCAACCGAATAAAATTCCAAGCGTTGAACGATTCCAAATCTATCACGCAATGGCGATGTTAACGAACCCGCCCTGGTTGTTGCACCTATCAACGTGAATGGTGGCAATTCCAGTTTAATTGATCGCGCGGCAGGTCCTTCACCAATCATTATATCAAGTTTGTAGTCTTCCATCGCCGGATAAAGAATCTCTTCAATTACAGGACTTAATCGATGGATTTCATCTATGAACAATACGTCATTTTCTTGTAGATTGGTCAAAATTGCCGCAATGTCGCCGGCTCTTTCAAGCACCGGTCCAGACGTTTGGCGCAAATTAACACCCATTTCATGGGCGATGATATTAGCCAGTGTCGTTTTACCTAAGCCAGGTGGACCAAAGATAAGCACGTGATCCAAAGGTTCTTTTCGTTTAATTGCGGCTTCAATAAAAATTCGCATTTGCGAACGCACTTCTTCCTGGCCGATGTATTCATCAAGGCTTAAAGGGCGTATTGCGCGATCGATGGCTTCTTCAGAGGACACGGATTGCGTACTGATTAAACGGTCACTTTCCAACATGAAGGCTATGGGTTTGTTAGGATGGAAATATTTTAACACAAGTTTGAGTGGTCAGGCTATTAACATAAAAAAGACATCGCTCTGAACGACAAGCAGACCTTACGTTCAAGACTTATCAATGAGATTCCTTCGCACGCTCGGAACTCCTCATTCATAGTATAATGCAAGCACATCAAATTTTGTAACCCAATTTTCCACAGCTCACTGCATTCGAAATACGCTATTTTTTCTTCGGCGCAATTTTTCCGATAATATTTAATGTTCGATATTGAGCGGGTGTTAACTGATCATTAAACACAACCAATTTTTTCTCCACACCATCATTTGTAAACGTAAGCAAAAAAAACAGCCCCGCATCGAAACTGATATGAGCCTGTTCATACCTGGTTTCTTGGCTATCAATACCATGCAACAACCAATAATTAGTATGGTAACTTAGCCTGGAAAATGCCGGTACGGGAATTCTGCTGCGTGCGATGTAAAAAACAGATGCAATCAATACAAACAACATACTAATCTTGACGAGCAGAAGTAACGAAGAGTTCAATAAAACAACGACGCCAAATACATGCAACAACGCTGCTACACGCAGGTAATCATTTGATTTGCCGAGCGTTATCGTGAAGCTGGATAAATGCAACAATCTCTCTTAACTCCTTGTCTACAGGTGTTTCATACCCCATGAGCCATGCATACAGATCCGGATCCTGAGCTGTTAAGAGACGCTCAAAGGAATCAATTTGTGCGTCATCGAGCAGATCAACATGGTCTGCGAGAAATCGCTGAAAGATTAGATCCAGCTCCAGCATTCCGCGTCGACAATGCCAGGTTAGTTTAGCTTTTTTTTGTGGCGTAAGCATATTATGTTGTATACCTTCTGCGTAAAAATGAATGTTACACTACTCTCTAAATCAACAACAAGTAGCAAATAATAATGACCGTTAACGACAGAGCGTATTCAAGCTTCTCATCCATACAAGACGAACTTACCCTCGATCCACAAAAAAATTATGTATTTGATTTATCCTATCTAGGTTGCTTAGATGTAATCGGCGAACGGAGTAGTGAATTTTTACAGGGGCAATTAAGTTGTGATCTGCGCGACGTGACACCTGATAAAATGCGACAAGGAGCCATGTGCAACGTGAAAGGCCGTGTTCTTGCTCTGCTGGATGTCATTGACTGGCAAGGATTGCATCTTATTGTTCCTAATGATTTACTTGTGGAGACACAAACTTCGCTATCCAAGACAGCCGCCCTTTCCAAAGTAAAACTTAGTCTATCTTCAGATCAATTATTTGGTTTTTATCTGCAGAACAGAGATGACACCATCCCATTTAACGTAAAATTGCCTAAAGAACGACTTGGTGTTTTACAAGAAGAAAGGTTCTGTGCCTACCATTTGGGGGAAGGCTTTTACATTTTTCTGGTTAAGAGCGCTGAATTGTGTGCGCCGTTTATACAAGCAAAACAATGGTGTGGATCTCTTGCATGGCACGCGCTTCGCCTGCGTCACAATCAACTTGAAATTTATCCCCTATCGCGCGGTCTATTTTTGCCTCACCGCATGGGATTGCAATTATCAGGCTATTTGAGTTTCAACAAAGGGTGTTACAAAGGGCAGGAGATTGTGGCTAGAACACACTATCGCGCCAAACTTAAACATGAAATGAAGCTGTTTACTATCCAATCTGACAAACCATTGCGATCAGGACATACCTTATTGTCCAATGATGGCTCTCAGCAGCTGGGTGAATTAATTGATTATTGCCCTATCGGTGAGAACACCTTCCTGATTGCTGCGAGTGTAATTTTCGATTGTCCTTCAAACGTTCATGTATAATCAAGCAGGTTAAATAGGTATTGAGGCTTCCTGTGAAAAAACGTTCATTCTTGATCCGGCTCTTGGTTCTTCTTCGGAAACAATCAAGAGAATCTTACGCGCATTGTAAGTAAATGATACGGAAGAACCTTCTCATCAAACATTACTCGAAATTGAGTTTCTATCCGAAGAAGAGTTACCGGTGTATTCCGATATCCGAGTAGAAACATGCTTGTCTCGGAGAAAAATTACAAGGTCAGACCAAAATAAACACGACTAATGTAGCCAATCCAATAATAGCAACCGTTCCATGCCCCATTGCCATCCATGCAGGAACTGGTTTGCCTGTTATGCCTTTATAAGCCATGGTGGACCCACCGAGTGCTGCAATAAAAAACAATATTATGCTCAGAATTGGCGAGGGCTGGTAATAAAAAGGATATACCACCAGCAAAATTAAACCCGTTGCTGCAATAATGCCGTGTATAGTCGCTACAACTGTAGGGATTTTTTTGCTACTTAGTATGAGCGACAGTAAATGCATGCCTAATACGGCAGCTAACAGAACAAAACCGAGTGCGCTGATTAACATAATATTTGTCCTATATTGTAGGTTGTGGCCAATGCCACAACCTACTGCTATTCACAATAATAAAAACCTGAAATTCTTTTGGATTTCATTTAAATCAAATTTGTTCAAAAACAGCGAAAAACTCATCCAGGCACTTAGCGCTGCAAGATCACGGAATTGCGGAGGTAAATAGACCGGAGCGGTGACTAAGCCCTGTTCTTTTAATTCGATTAATAACGGCAAATCATCCAGAGCGAGTTTACCCGTGAATAATAATGGAATGGTATCCACCCTGTGTTGGCTAATTGCAAAGCAAATAAAATTGTAAATCAACACAAATCCCTTGGCGTAAGATAAATCTTTAGTAAATGGCCCACCTGTAGGTGTGCTGCCACGAAATACGCGTACCGTTTGATTATAGCTGTCATCTTCACGCAAGCCACAATCTATAAAATAACGGTATATATCCAGAAAATTAGCGCCCTGCTTTACCTTGTCAATGGCAATTACTCGATTGGTGATTTTACGCATGCGGCCAGGGTATGAAGAAAAACTAACAACCTCAGTGATCACGGCCAGCCCTTCCTGAATAACACTACAGGAGGGTGAACCTTTGGAAAGGAATGAACAATAGGGCTGCATCGCGCCATTGAGCGTGGTTCCAACATGAACCCAGCCTTCATGTACTTCCAGATATTTCAGCTCACGATCACTGAACATGGCTTGTTTGCTCAGCTTGATGCTATCCGCACCTGCGGCGGCATCGGCAATCATGCCATCACTCACCATCACATTAACTTTGCCCTGGTGTTGATCAAAAAATACATTTAAACGTTCTTGTAATATTTTTTGTGCCTGCTCCGGCGTATATCTTTCCACATCAGACGCTGATTGTAATTTCACATCTAACGAAGTTAATACATCAAACAACAAGAAGCCTAATTGTGAAAGCCGAGGCCCACCGGCATAAAATACGTCGTCAGGACTACCGTACAATTCCATGGACAATTCACTAAACCCGGGCGTACCTCGGGCAGATAACATCTGTACCGCGCGAATGTATTCATCACATTGACGTTTAATCAACCGGGTAACAGATGAGTATTGGCCAAGCTGATTTTGAGTATCGCGTAAAATCAATCGAAACTCTTCCATTTTGTCATGGGCATCAAATGGCAGCGGTTTATTTTGATAGTAGAGCGTGTCCACTGAAGGTAGCTGCTGACCTTTATTCTGAAAAAAATCTTGCTTGACCGAATCATCCCATTTAATCTGATCAAGAATGCGAATATTCCGTTGCGCGTCCACAATGCGCTTTGATAACCCCTGAATAACTGTTAATTCGTCCGTTCTGACTGACATTCCAACATCCTTTTACACCGTAGGTGGTTCGATGCTAACCCTTGCATCTTGATTTTGTGGCGGCAAGTTATAAAAATAACCCATATTCGCTTTCGTCATTGGTGGTGGAACGACCAAATCGGGACCATTGCGACTTTTTAAATAATTGGTTTCGGCATTACTTGAATAATATGACGAACAAGCAGTCAGCCACAATGAAGAGATAACTATAATTCCTGTTTTTTTTACAACACTCACAACGACACCTTAAATTAAATGTAATGTACGTAACGCTTGCTCTAGCGCTGGGCGATGCTCAGGCGACAAACGCGTCAATGGTAAACGAATTTCATCATTCATTAACCCCATTCTATGTGCGGCCCATTTAACGGGAATGGGATTCGACTCAACAAACATCAACTGATGAAGTGGAATTAATTGCTCATGCATATGTAAACAATCAGCGTGTTCGCCATCAAACGCTGAATCACACATTTTAGCCATATGCGCCGCAGCGACATTGGCGGTGACAGAAATAACCCCTTTTGCACCGGCCAACATCCATGATGCGGCAGTCAGATCATCGCCACTATAAACATCCATGCTGCCCTCGCATTCACGTAAAATTTGCTGCAAACGCGTCATTTGTCCGGTCGCTTCTTTAATTCCAATAATATTTGAAATGCTGGACAACCTGGCCACCGTTTCTGGCAGCAAATCACAAGCTGTACGGCTTGGAACATTGTATAGAATAAGCGGAATAGCCACTGCATGAGCAATTTGACTGTAATGTTGATAAAGCCCTTCTTGCGTTGGCTTTACATAGGCCGGAGTTGAAATAAGAACTGCATGTACACCACAAGCCATGGCTTCCTGGGTTAGTTGAATACAGGCTTTAGTCGCATTTTCTGCCGTTCCCGCAATAACTGGAATACGCTCACGGGCTTGTTCAACAACGGTCTTAATCACAAGCAATTTTTCTTCATGCGTTAACGTACCGGCTTCACCCGTTGTTCCAGCAGCAACAATGGCATGAGTGCCCGATTCAATATGATATTCAACCAACTCTCGCAAGCGCCCCACGTCGACTTGGTCATCAAGCATGGGTGTAACCAGCGCAACGATACTCCCTCGAAACATAGTGTCCTCTGTATTTAAACCGCAAAATATATTTATCTATACTACTGTGAGATGTTTCATTTCACAAGAGCTATGAGGGCAACCGCCCAGGGCGCTGTTGCATAAATAGGATAATTTTGAATAACCCGTAATTA
>CAMDBQ010000006.1 GCA_945889365.1 Legionella genomosp. 1
ATAAAATTAATACATTGATGCGTGCCGGGCAACAGAATGTGACGCTAAATCAGGCATTGGCGATTGAGACGTTGCTGATGGGGTATTGATACATTTATATTATGGAGATCACCATGACAACTATTCCAACCCTCATCGACTCCCATTGCCACATCAACATGCTGGATCTAACTGAGTTCAATCAAAACATGGACGAAGTCATAAATCAGGCGCGCGCAAATGGTGTTGCACACATGCTTTGCGTTTGTTGTGAACTCAACGATTTGCCAGCATTGCATCAATTGGCCGAAACCTATCCCAACGTTAGCATTTCCGTAGGCATTCACCCCAACACAGCAATGGAAACAGAACTGGATGCCAGTCAACTGGTCACACTGGCGGCCCATCCTGCATGCATTGCTATTGGTGAAACCGGTCTGGATTATTACCGCACTGAAACCGATGAAGCACGTGAACAACAACGTCAACGATTACGTGAGCACATTCGCGCATCCATCACCACCTGCAAGCCACTGATTATTCACACCCGCCAAGCAGCAGAGGATACATTATTGCTGATGGAAGAAGAGGGTGCATCAGCAATTGGCGGTGTGATGCATTGTTTTTCTGAACATTGGGGCATTGCCCGTCGCGCACTCGATATGAATTTTTACATCTCATTCTCAGGTATTGTGACATTTAAAAGTGCGACTATATTGCATGATGTTGCCAAGAAAGTACCGCTTGATCGCATGTTAATTGAAACAGACGCGCCTTATCTCGCGCCCGTGCCCTTTCGTGGAAGGCAGAATCATCCTGCGTTAGTGAAGCACGTAGCTATGGGAATAAGCGAGCTCCGGCAAATGGATTATGCAGATGTAGCCGCCGCCACTACTGCGAATTTTTATCGATGTTTCAAATTCCCATCATCCCGAGCGCAGCGAGAGATGACGTAATTCAATGGTACTACCTTAAGCCGTAAGGTGGTGCTAACAGTTAACTATTGAGTACGCCTAGAAATGCAGGTACAATTATAAGTACAATGAATGGTTTTCCGAGGTCTAATAATGAACATTCTAAGTTATTCAGCGTTAAGAAATAATTTGGCTAGCACCTTGGATAAGGTTAATGAAGATCACGTGTCTATATTAATCACCCGACAAAATGCTAAACCTGCTGTCATCATGTCGTTAGAAGATTTTAAATCCTACGAAGAAACAGCGTATTTAATGGCGAGTCCAGTGAATGCCATTCGTTTGAGCCAATCCATTGCTGAAGTTGAGGCTGGAAAAACCAAAAAACGTGGCGTTATTGAAGAATGATCCTGTCATGGGCCGAACATGCTTGGGATGATTATCTTTATTGGCAAACTACCGATAAAAAAATGCTTAAGCGCATTAATTTACTATTAAAAGATATTCTACGACATCCATTTGAAGGCATTGGCGAACCCGAACCTTTAAAACATCACTGGTCAGGGTATTGGTCACGTCGAATGGATAGAGAACATCGCATTGTCTATAAACCAACGGATGAGGCAATATATATTGTGCAATGCCGTTATCATTATTAATTGAAACTCGGAAAAATCCTCGAAGATTTGTTTTGCAGGCCAAGGGCGACGTTAAATTACCCCGTAGTTCAGCAAGTTTTAATATGAATTCACCTTGTATTTTAGCAAATTTTTATGATAATTTACCTTGTATTAAAGCAATTATTGGAGCGGGCGAAAAGAATGAAACGAGATTTAATGCAGGAGCTTGTTGAATGGAAAAGCTCTTCTTTGCGCAAACCGTTGATATTAAGAGGAGCGCCAAGTCGGAAAATCATGGCTTATTGATGAATTTTCAAAAAGTTTTGATTCGTTTGTTAGTATTAATTTTGAAAAACAACCTGAGGCAGCACAGTTTTTTCAGGGTGATATCGATATTCAGAATTTATTGGTGAAATTGAACGCCTATACAGGGCAAAAAATTATTCCAGGAAAAACGCTGCTTTTTTTGGATGAGATTCAAGAATGTGAACGCGCTACTATTTCTCTGCGTTATTTTAAAGAAGACCTACCGGGGTTGCATACCATTGCTGCAGGGTCATTGATTGATTTCACGTTGGAAAATATAGGCATGCCTGTGGGCCGGGTGCAATTTTTATATTTGTACCCCTTGTCATTTAGTGAATTTTTATCTGCAATTGGCAAGCAAGATTTACGTGAATATGTTATGCGAGGGGATATTGTTCCGGTCATACATAACCAGATCATGGAGCATGTTAAAACGTATTTTTTACTGGGTGGTATGCCTGCTGTAATTAATGCTTGGCTATTAGAGCGTGATTTTCAATTATGTCTGGATTTACAAGATGAAATTTTATTAACGTATAAACAAGATTTTGAGAAATATGCAAAAAAACGCTTATTAGACCAAATAGAAAGTGTATTTAATGCAATACCTGAACATTTAGGTGAGAAATTTATATATAATAAAGTTGATCCTGATATGCGCAGTTATATTTTTAAAGAGGCGTTAAATTGTTTAAAAAAAGCCGGGATTATACATATTGCATATCATACATCAGGACAAGGATTGCCATTGTCCATGGGCAAGGACAGTAAGCACTTTAAAGTATTTTTTTTCGATATTGGATTGGCTCAACGATTGCTGGGGCTGGATTTACAATCATGGATTTTGGCGCCATTAAATATAAAGCATGTCGGTGCTATCGCAGAGCAGTTTGTATCGCAGGAATATATTGCATATACGTCAATAAAAAAACCTGCTGAATTGTATTACTGGCATCGTGAGGCACGCAGTAGCAATGCTGAAGTTGATTTTTTATTTTTAATTAATGGAAAAATTATTCCGATAGAAGTTAAATCAGGAACGAGTGGACATTTAAAAAGTCTTCACTTGTTTTTAGAGTCACATCCGCATTCAGATTATGGTATTAAAATATCTCAACAAGAACAAAGTGAATACGGCAATATTAAAGGAGTACCTTTTTATGGCATTGAATCATTAATGCGAATATAGATATAACTAAAGGATCTGACATGCTCTCAGCTACCCAACAGAAAAATCTATGTGAAACATTCAAAACATTAACCCGACTTGAACGGCAGTTGATTGCTTTGAAAATCATTTGTTGCCAATACACCGATGAAAGAAAATTCCTCGCTAAAGTAAAAGAATCCGGCATTACCGATGATAATGGGTCGTGGTTCATGGACAAGACTTATCGATCTCTGGTTATTCTTCTCGATAAACTGGGTTTTTTGCAAAAGAAAGGGACGTTTATCCTTCATCCGGAATTGCATCACGATCTATTGGTGTTGATGTCGGATGAGGAGCTGGCTTGGGTTTATGCCATGGTGGATAACCTCTATCAAAATGACATGACTTATTATTACAATGGGCGCCATCCGAAGGAACGCGCCTACCTGGTGAGAGCTATTTATGCGAATCAGCCCGGAAATTTTACCGCTAATCAACATGACTTAGGCTATTGCAACAAGGTGGTATTGGATATACACGATATACTGGGGGCATCCTCCATTAACATCGATTGGTTGCAGTCCAGACACAAGGTTCTTCGCCAGTATATTTATATTGCGTTATTAAGTGGTTATTATTGTGATGTCAGACCCGTTATTAATAGTAATGACATTCTCGTCCAGTTTTCCAGTAACACCGATGACAACACCAATCATGACTATCAGCAGTATTACAACGCGATCATCCATTTAGCAACCGGTGATATTGAAACAGCTAAAGTGTATTGCGATCGCATTCCAGATAAGCAATCAGGTTTTGTATTGGCACTGCTTGCAACATTTGCTTTTCTGGATATGCAATTTGATTCAGCCAGTAAACTGTATCGTAAGGCACTGTCTGCAATTAGAAAGCAAACGGAGGTTCGTAATTATTATTTTGATAATATCCTCGGTGTTTTTCATGGCTTTTGTTTGGCTTATGTTGATAAGAATTTCAAACAAATTGAGACCAATGCCGTAAATTACAACAAGTATGCCGACGCGACTTGGGCCATGCCCATGGGTAATACTTACGGGCTATTTCCAATTATTGGCGCGGTTGAGGGTGGGGATCAAAAATCAGCTAAGCGTGAATTGCTGTCGATTAACAAAGAACTGGACCCATTCGAACATCCACTTATGATGGCGACGCATCAATTGCTGTCGTATATGACAAACAAAAACCATCTTAATCAGCAACAGGATGACATCTATAAACAATTGCAATACAGTATTCAAAGCCACCAAGGTCTTGCCGCTCATCTATTTTATGAATTACTGGCTAAAACAGGTCAATATGAGGTTGAGGCAAAAGCATGTTTAGATAGCACCCCAATCAAATTGCGCCTATTAAATCTAATCCACGTCAAAGAAAATTGGGAATACAGTTTTCAAGCGCTGGAAGGTTTGCTCATGGATGGCGCGCAAGGTTCAGGCACGCCTGCAAAAACCAAACGATTGATGTGGTTGGTTGATCCAGATCGGCAAATGGTTGATGTTGCTGAACAAAGCCTGAGTAAGTCCGGGCAATGGACCCGTGGGCGATCGTTGAGTTTGAATAAATTGAAGCATTACCTTGGTGAGCCTAATTTTGATTATTTAACTGCGCAAGACAAACTGGTGATCGGCGGTATTACCGAAGAAGGGGATGGATGGCGCGGGTTTTATCATGGTTTTTCAGCTTACCACTGTTTTCTAGCCTTGGTGGGGCATCCGCATATTGCGCATTATCAGAATCGAGATGTATCGATAGAACTGGTGCGCGGCGAGCCTGAATTGCATATTGAAGAAAACAAACAAGGCTATCATTTAAGTCTATCGCATTTCCTGCCTGATGCGGGTTTGATTATCGAGCCGGAAAGCTTGAACAAATACCGCGTGATTGATTTTTCCCAAGCATTTGCCAGCATTGGACATGTGATTACTAAAAAGGGTTTGACCATCCCCGCAAGTGCGAAAGACAAGGTCCTAAAAGTCATTCAGCACGCCAAGCGTGATATTAAAATTCATGTCGGCATTAACGACATTGATATTCCTGAAATCGTCGGCGATACGGCTCCTTGTATTCAATTATTACCGATGAATGCGGGCGTTAGAGCCACTGTTTGGTCTAAACCGCTGGCTGATCACGGTGCTTATTTTAAACTAGGCCAGGGTAAAGATTCCTTCATGACGTTGGTCAGTGAACATGGATTTGAGAAGCGTGCGCGGGTTCAGCGAAACTTACTGGCGGAAAAAAACAATCAAAAAATGCTGCTTACGCAATGCCCGAGTTTGTCGCTGCATGAATATGATCAGGGTGAATATGAGATTGAATCGCCTGAAGATGTGCTTGAAGTGTTGTCTGAGCTACAGCAATACAATCAACCCCTGACCATTGAATGGCCTCAAGGGCAGTCATTCAAAATTAAGCAACGCGTTAATGGCAGTAATTTGTCGTTAAAAATCTCATCAGAAAATAATTGGTTTGAATACGATGGGAAAGTCACGCTGGATGATGGAGAGATTCTGGGCATGCAAGAGCTGCTAGACTCCCTCGATGGCAACACGCACGGGCGTTTTATACGACTGGGAAATGGCGAATTTATTGAACTGACTAGTCAGTTAAAAAAGCAACTGAACTTGCTTCATGCCTTATCCGATGACTTAAAAATTAATCCGCTTGGTGCGCAAGCGTTATCAGATATTGTGGCTCAAGTAGAACATACCACGTTTGATGCAGGTTGGACGGCGCATTTAAAGAAAGTCAAACACATGCGTAATCACGCGCCGGAAGTACCCTCAACGCTGCAAGCCACATTGCGGGATTATCAAGCCGAAGGCTTTCAATATTTATCCCGACTCACGCATTGGGGCATTGGCGCTTGTTTGGCGGATGATATGGGATTGGGTAAAACCGTTCAGACGATTGCGTTGCTGCTGGAGCGCGCGAAAAGTGGAGCGTCACTAGTGGTGGCTCCCACTTCGGTTTGTTTTAACTGGATAGAAGAGTTAAGCAAATTTGCGCCTACATTAAATGTTTATGATTTGCGTGCAGAGGGTCGAGATGCATTGATCAAAAAGGCAGGCAAGTTTGATGTGATCATTTGCAGCTATGGTTTGTTGCAACATAATGGCGACTTGCTGGTTGATAAAACATGGGAAACCATCGTGCTGGATGAGGCTCAGGCGATCAAAAACGCGCAAACCCAGCGTTGGAAAACCGTCATGAAACTCAAAGGCAAAAGCCGTATTGCCTTGTCAGGTACACCGATTGAAAATCATTTGGGTGAATTATGGAGTATTTTTAGCTTCATTAATCCGGGCTTGTTGGGTTCAATTAAACATTTCCAAAATAAATATTCTATCCCGATTGAAACCAAGCAATCGCCGGATAGAATTCACGCATTAAGAGCGTTGGTTCAGCCTTATATTTTACGGCGTATCAAATCAGAAGTATTGCGTGAGCTCCCGCCCAAAACCGAACAAACCATTCATGTTGAACCGACAGAGCAAGAAGCCACATTCTATGAAGCCTTGCGCCGCACAGCGGCCGAGCGCATGGAACATTTTATGGCTGAAAATAATCGAATTAGCGTGTTGGCTGAAATTACGAAACTCAGGCAAGCGTGTTGTGATAGTTCGTTAGTCGATAGTGCGGTTACGATTGAAAACAGCAAACTCAATGCGTTTATTGAGACGATCAAAAACATCATCGAAAACGGCCATAAAGCATTGGTATTCAGTCAGTACGTCTCCTTTTTAGCGATTGTCAGGAAGCGTATTGAAGCTGAAAAAATTGACTATCAATATTTGGATGGCTCGACTTCGGCGCCTAATCGTAAAAAATCAGTGGAAGCATTTCAAAACGGGGAGGGCGACGTGTTCCTTCTGAGTTTAAAAGCAGGCGGCAGCGGCTTGAATTTAACCGCAGCAGATTATGTCATTCACCTTGATCCATGGTGGAATCCGGCAGTAGAAGATCAAGCATCAGATAGGGCGCATCGCATCGGCCAAGAACGCCCTGTGACGATCTATCGCTTTGTTATGCGTAACACGATCGAAGAGAAAATCATCGCCCTGCATGAACAGAAACGCAATCTAGCTAATGAATTGCTCAGTGGGCAAGGGGTTAGTGGTAAATTGTCCAATGATGATTTAATGAATTTGATTAGCAGCGGGTTAGATCCGAGCCGCGACCGTTAGGGAGTGTTCACAATGCTCGACTTTGGGGGTGGTTCAAAAGCAGGTATAGTTGTCTCAAACTGATTCCTTCAGTAGAATGGCTGTTAATTTTTATGGATTGTTGGAGTAATGATGGCAGGCAGCGCGCATACAATTGATTTTCGACACTTGGGTTTACATGATTTAGACCAGGTGGGTGGTAAAAATGCCTCTTTAGGCGAAATGATTAGTCATTTATCAGGCATGGGCGTTGCGGTACCTGCAGGGTTTGCTACCACAGCAGATTCATTTCGTGAATTTTTGTCTCATGGCGGCCTGGATAAAAAAATTCATGCTTTATTAGCTAACCTTGATATTGATGATGTTCAACAATTGGCAATAATCGGCAAGCAAGTTCGTGCTATGGTTGTCGAGACGCCATTTCCAGCCGCACTCGAACAAGATGTGCGTAAAAGTTATGCTGAGTTAGCGGCATTGATCGGTCATAATAATTTCAGTTTGGCAGTCCGTTCTTCTGCTACGGCAGAAGATTTGCCCGACGCATCATTCGCCGGACAACAGGAAACGTATTTAAATGTGACCGGTGTTGATGCTGTTTTATTGTCTATTAAGCAAGTGTTTGCCTCCTTATACAATGATCGTGCGATTGCTTATCGAGTCCACCATGGATTCGCGCATCAAGATGTTGCGTTGTCCGCGGGTATTCAGCAAATGATTCGTAGTGATTTGGCCGTCAGTGGCGTGCTGTTTACTATGGACACGGAATCCGGCTTTGATCAGGTCGTATTTATTACGTCATCTTATGGTTTGGGTGAAATGGTAGTGCAGGGCGCTGTTAATCCGGATGAATTTTATGTGCACAAACCCAGCTTGCGCTCAGGGCATTCTGCTGTGATCCGCCGTAATTTGGGTGGAAAAGCGATTAAAATGGTTTATTGTGACGATCCTGCTCATGAACGTACCGTTAAAACGGTTGATGTAGATGAAGCAGCTAGACGCCAGTTTTCATTAAATACGGCTGAAATTGAGCAATTGGCCCATCACGCACTAATTATCGAAGAACATTATGGCCGTCCTATGGATATTGAGTGGGCTAAAGACGGCAATGATGGCCAACTTTATATTCTGCAAGCTCGCCCTGAAACAGTAAAAAGTCGTTCCAGCAAACAAGTTCTTGAGCGTTATACTCTAACCAAAACGGGCACTATCTTAAGTGAAGGCCGTAGTATTGGGCAGCGTATTGGGCAAGGGCGTGTTCGGGTTATCAATGATGTCAGTGAAATGCACCGTGTTGAGCCTGGCGATGTGTTGGTGTCTGACATGACCGATCCTGATTGGGAGCCGGTAATGAAGCGCGCTTCAGCGATTGTCACCAATCGCGGTGGACGTACGTGTCATGCCGCTATTATTGCTCGTGAATTGGGTATTCCTGCTGTAGTGGGTTGTGGTGATGCAACCCAGATGGTACGTGATGGTGACATGGTAACCGTGAGCTGTGCTGAAGGCGATACAGGTTATGTTTATGAGGGTTTGCTGCCATTTGAGCACGTTAACCTTGATGTTGAAAGCATGCCGGAGCTGTCGGTTAAAGTCATGTTAAATGTGGGGAATCCAGATCGCGCATTTGCGTTTCAGGCGGTGCCTAATGCAGGCGTTGGCCTTGCTCGACTTGAGTTTTTGATCTCCAATAGCATTGGTATTCATCCCAAGGCATTGTTGCAATATGACACATTAACCGATCCTGCATTAAAAACATTGATTGATGAAAAAACAGCCGCCTATGCGTCACCGGTAGAATATTACATTGAGCGATTAAAAGAAGGCATCGCGACCATTGCTGCCGCGTTTTATCCCAAACCCGTAATTGTACGATTGTCTGATTTTAAATCAAATGAATACGCGAATCTTGCCGGCGGTCGTCTTTTTGAGCCGCATGAAGAAAATCCCATGCTTGGATTTAGAGGTGCTGCACGTTATGTGTCTGATCATTTTTCTGATTGTTTTGCGTTGGAGTGTGTTGCAGTAAAACGCGTGCGTGAAGACATGGGGTTGACGAATGTTGAAGTCATGATCCCGTTTGTCAGAACAGTCAGTGAAGCATCGAATGTGATAGACGCCCTTAAAAAGCATGGTCTTGAACGGGGCAAAGATGCTTTGCGGATCATTATGATGTGTGAACTGCCTTCAAATGCTCTGTTAGCCCATGATTTTCTTAAATATTTTGACGGGTTTTCCATCGGATCAAATGACTTAACTCAATTAACATTAGGTCTGGATCGGGATTCTGGCTTGATTGCAGCACAATTTGATGAGCGCGATGCGGCCGTTAAAGTGCTGTTGCATATGGCTATTGCAGCGTGTAAGAAGCAGGGTAAATACATTGGTATTTGCGGTCAAGGGCCATCTGATCACCCCGATTTTGCTGAATGGTTGATGCAAGAAGGGATTGATAGTTTGTCGTTGAATCCCGATTCCGTTCTGGATACGTGTTTATTTCTTGGTTCGGTTCAAGCGACGGCTCCCAGGTAATGATTACAGAAACCAGCCATCTCGATCCAGCTGCCTCGATTATTCTGTGGGTTACTCTCCTGTTCTTTTTCGGGGTGGTTGGACGCTATATTGCCAAACGGTTAAATCAACCTGGCGTGTTGGGTGAGTTGTTGATGGGCGTGTTGGTGGGTAACGTATGCTATTTTTTTGGTATGCAGTTAGCGGTTGTCTTGCGTGAAGGGTCGGATATTTTTAATATCATGACCGCCGTTTTTTCAGGCGCGCCACTCGCGAATGCCGTGAGCTCAGTTATTCCTGATGCGCATTATGCAACACAGGTAACGTCTGCATTAAGTAGCAGTGACGGCACTAATTTATTTAAAATTGCCTACGTAGTCGATATATTCTCTCGTTACGGCGTTATCTTTTTATTGTTTATGGTAGGGCTTGAAAGCTCGATTGAGGAGCTCAAGCATACGGGACGTGAAGCCATTCAAGTTGCCGTGATTGGTGTTGTCGCACCGATCTTGTTGGGTCTGGTGGTTACTTATTTTTTAATGCCTGAGGCATCATTTCAAGCGGATCTATTTGTGGCCGCAACCTTATCAGCAACCAGCATCGGCATCACTGCTCGCGTTCTTAAAGACATGAATAAACTGCGTACCCGTGAAGCGAAAACCATTCTTGGTGCTGCAATGATCGATGATATTTTAGGTCTGATCATTTTGGCCATTGTGAGTAGCATCGTGGTTCGCGGTTTAGTCGATGTGTTGGTGATTGGACGTGTTGTTATATTGGCGGGTGTATTTTTCTTTGGTTCACTCTGGATTGGACCTTGGGTATTGCGTAAAACGGTAGCGTTGTTTAGTTCCTTTGAACTATGGGAAGCGAAGTTATTTACGGCATTTTTGTTTCTCATGTGTTTGGCCTGGCTCGCAACCTTGGCGCAACTGGCCACTATTATTGGCGCATTCGTTGCGGGACTTATTATTCACGATGGTTTGTTTGAATCGCAAGAACATCCTGGAAAAAAACCCGTGAACATTCGAAAGCTGGTGGCTCCATTAGAAGCTATCTTGGCGCCGTTATTTTTTATGTTGATCGGAATTCAAGTTAAACTCGAAACATTTTTTAATTGGCATGTATTATTGATCGCGGGTGGTTTGATTCTGGCTGCCGTGCTGGGTAAATTAATCAGTGGTTTAGGCGCTCATCGCAAAGATGACAGAATGCTTATCGGCATTGGGATGTTACCGCGTGGTGAGGTTGGTTTGGTGTTTGCATCCATTGGTAGAACACTCGGGGTGATTTCGGATGAGTTGTTTTCAGCGATTATACTAATGGTGATTGTAACCACGCTGGTGGCACCACCGTGGTTGAAAAGTCGATATGCAAAGCACGCTGCCATAAATTAAAAACGCATGTTGGGTCAAAGTGCCAACCTACATGATTTGAGCAAACAAGAGTGAAAGCATGACAGCAGACCAAATCCAGATTCTAACCGATGTTACTCGTGCCTTATTCGAAGACATCGGTACCGGCGACGTAACCGCCGCGTTACTTCCCGCCGAAAAAATCGTAAACGCAAAGATTATCTCTCGAGAGCCTATGCTGGTTTGCGGTCAATCCTGGGTCGATTATACGTTTCACGAAGTCGATCCATCCATCAAAATCCAATGGCTAGTCGAAGAGGGTGCATGGCTTGATAAACCAACCACCCTGTGCCAAATAAACGGTTTAGCACGCAGCATCCTGACGGCTGAACGTACCGCGCTAAATTTCTTGCAAACCATATCAGCAACTGCGACACAAACACACCATTACTTGCAACCACTACGAGATTTTAAAACGCAGTTATTGGATACTCGTAAAACGCTCCCAGGCTTACGCTATGCCCAAAAATACGCTGTCGCTTGTGCTGGTGGTACAAATCATCGACTAGGTTTATATGACGCCTTTTTAATCAAAGAAAATCACATCAAAGCTTGCGGCTCGATTCGCGCAGCCATTGAATTGGCACGGCAAGGCGCACCAAATTTATTGCTTGAAATTGAAGTAGAAACGCTGGATGAATTACAACAAGCATTAGATGCCAGGCCCGATCGGATTATGTTGGATAATTTTAACCTGCACATGCTGAAAGAGGCGGTCGCTATGAATCAGCAACGCTGTGAACTTGAAGCCTCGGGTGGTATTGATTTGTCTACCATAGCAGGGGTTGCAGCAACAGGTGTTGATTATATTTCAGTGGGAGCGATAACAAAATCGATTCAGGCAATTGATTTGAGTTTGTTGATTGTTTCGTAGGCGATCAACTAACTTAGTGCTATTCGGATCAGTGGATAATGATGGATACCTCAAACATGAGCAAAAAAATAGTGTTCACCGGTGGCGGCACAGCAGGGCACGTCACGCCAAACATCGCTTTAATCGAAGTATTGCAAAGCGATAATTGGCAAATTGATTACATTGGATCAATCGACGGCGTTGAAAAATCCATGATTACATCAATTAACATTCCTTATCACGCCATCCGGTGCGGCAAACTGCGTCGCTACTTCAGCTGGAAAAACTTTTACGATCCATTCAATATGTTGTGGGGTATTTTGCAATCATACTATTTATTACGTAAAATCAAACCAAACGTCGTATTCTCAAAGGGCGGGTTTGTCGCCTTGCCGGTTGTAGTTGCCGCCTGGCTAAATAGTATTCCAATTATCGCACATGAATCTGACATGAGCCCAGGTTTGGCTAATCGCTTGAGCTTCCCGTTTGTAGATAAAATTTGCGTTACCTTTGCTGCGGCAAAAAACCATTTTAAACGCAAAGACAAAGTTGAAGTAACTGGCACGCCTATTCGCCGCCAATTATTTAATGGCAATAAAGACAGCGGATTAGCCCTGTGTGGATTCACTGCTGAAATGCCATGCTTGTTGATTATTGGCGGCAGCCAAGGATCCAATGCGATGAACCGCTCTGTCAGAGAAGCATTGGACACATTGCTCGAGCGTTTCCAGGTGATTCATTTATGCGGTAAAGGTAACGCAGACTCCACGCT
This sequence comes from Legionella genomosp. 1, assembly GCA_945889365.1. Lineage (GTDB taxonomy): Bacteria > Pseudomonadota > Gammaproteobacteria > Legionellales > Legionellaceae > DDPF01. The sequence continues at coordinate 12,720 of CAMDBQ010000006.1, forward strand.
GGTAAACAAACCAGGTTATTGCCAGTTAGAATATGCGAATACTGAATTACCCGATTTGTTCGCGGCCACAGATCTGGTGATTTCACGCGCAGGCGCCAACTCGCTGTACGAAATACTGGCACTGGAAAAGCCACATATTCTCGTGCCATTACCATTGAAATCTAGTCGAGGAGACCAAATTCAAAACGCCCGTTACTTTGAGAAGCAAGGGATTAGCATGGTTCTCAATGAGGAGTCACTTAATCCCACAACACTACTGGCTGCGGTCGACACAGTAGTTGCTAGACGCGAAGAAATTATTAGTAAAATACGTGCATTAAAAATTGAATCCGGAACATCGAAAATCATCGAATTTGTTCAAAGTTACCATAGCAGGGTATAATGATGCAATTGATAACATTTTCCCAAGGATCACATGAACACATCGCAGCTGGCTATTGGTGTATTTGATTCGGGTATGGGTGGCTTAACCGTACTACGATCACTGCGCGCAGCCCTGCCTCATGAATCATTTGTGTATCTCGGAGATACGGCGCGTCTGCCTTATGGCACGAAGAGTCAGAGCACAGTTCAACAGTATGCCGTGCAAATGGCGCGCTTATTAGTGGAGCGGCGTATTAAAGCGCTGGTGATAGCCTGCAATACGGCGACGACAGCAGCATTACCTCATTTACAAGCCTTGATGCCTGATATGCCGATTTTGGGCGTGGTATCGCCGGGTGCGTCCGCTGCTGTTGCTGCGACTAGAAATCAACGTATTGCGGTGTTGGCGACAGAAACAACCATTGCTGCCAATGCATATCAACATTTGATTCGCGCTCAATTGCCCAATGTTGCTATTCATGGCCGTGCATGCAGTGTATTGGTTGCGTTAGCAGAAGAGGGTATGGTTGATAATGCTATTGCTCGTGAGGCATTGCAGCATTATTTGTCGTATGTTGCGGATGAGGACACGATATTACTGGGATGCACGCATTTTCCAGTGTTTAAGCCGTTGTTAATGACCTTGCTTCGTGCTGGAGTGAATGTGGTCGACTCTGCTGATGCGACTGCGGTCGCGTTGAAGCAGTTATTACTGGATCAGCATTTGCTTAACCCGTCAATATTTTCAGGCTCCGCCTGTTATCTGGTGACAGATTCGATCAAACGCTTTCAGTCTGTCGGGCAGATATTTTTGGGCGAGCCTTTGGCTATGGGTGACATTGAGTTGGTTGATGTGCAGTTAAAGCCGTAGGGTTACTCGTCTCTCGGCGGACGTTGCATTAAATTAACCACCGCTTGCTTCGCACTAACCTGACCCAGCAATAGGGCATTGACTTCATTGCAAATGGGCATATCTACGCCGTATTGCGATGCTAGCGCACAAACTTGAGCTGCATTATATTTTCCTTCAACGACTTGACCGATGTGCTTCTCAGCGTCAAGCAGGCTTACACCCCGACCTAATTGCAGGCCAAAGCGACGATTGCGAGATTGATCATCTGTACAGGTCAAGACTAAATCACCAACACCCGCCAGCCCCATGAATGTTTCTGCTTGTGCGCCTAAACAGGTGCCCAAACGACGCATTTCAGCAAGTCCGCGAGTAATTAGGGCTGCTTTGGCATTCGCCCCGTAATTTAAACCGTCACTGATACCGCAAGCGATTGCTAGTACGTTTTTTACGGCACCACACAATTGAACGCCGGTATAATCGTCCGATAGATAGACTCGCATGTTGTTGTGATGAAGGATGGCTTGCATGGTTTTCATGTAACGTGGGTTGTTGCCAGCTACCACAATCGCTGTAGGTAATGCTTGAGCCACTTCACGTGCAAAAGAGGGGCCGGAGATAACGGCAATAGGGAATGCCCCCCCCCATTTTTCTGCTACCAATTGGCTTAACAGCGTATGACTGACCGGATCAATGCCCTTGGTTAGCCAAGCCAGGCCTTTTAGGCGTGTTTCACCATCGATAACACGCCCTGACGGTCGCGGCTCGGATAAACCAGCCAATTTAGCTAGCAGGCTCGCAAAGATATGTGAGGGTACAGCAACAATGACCTGCTCAGCCTGCTTCAGGCATTCATTCAGATCAGCTGTGGGAAATAGGGTGGGTGGAAAAGGTACTTCAGGTAAGTACCGTTGGTTACAACGATGTTCAACCATGTCGCTGACATGCTGCGGGGTGTGTCCCCACAACATGACGCGATGACCCACGTTCGCCAGGTGAATCGCTACAGCGGTGCCCCATGATCCGGCTCCAAGTATGGCAATTGTCATGGTTTTCATGGCTTAGTGCGTTGTTTCTGTAATGTTTGCTGCATCAGCCGCTTGTTTTTTTTGTTCTTGCTGTTGTATGTACAGTGCATCAAAATTAATTGGCGCAAGGACTAGTTGTGGGAAGCTACCACGAATGACTTCAGATGTAATGGCTTCGCGTGCATAAGGGAACAGAATGCTAGGACAGAAACTTCCAAGCAAATGATCCAACTGCTCTGGAGCTGGTCCTTGAATTGTGAAAATACCACCTTGTTGAACTTCAACCAAAAATGCTGTTGCACCTTGGTTTTTCACAGTAGCGGTGACGGTTAAAACAACTTCAAAAACGCCTTCATCCAGTTTTGTGTTAAGAGCATTTAAATCCAATGCCAATTCTGGTTCCCATTTTTGTTGAAAAATGGCAGGTGTATTGGTGGTTTCAAAAGACAGGTTTTTGATATAAATGCGCTGAATCATAAATTGTGCTTCAGAGCCTTGTTGTTCAGTAGTCGCTTGTTGTTCAGTCATGATGTGTTCTATCCTCGTATAAGTTTATCCAATTGCCCCGCTTGATCAAGGGCGTACAAGTCATCGCAGCCACCAATAGCGTGGTCATTAATAAAAATTTGTGGCACCGTTCGCCGATTGCTTTTCGCGATCATCTCCTCGCGTTTCTCAGGGTGTTCATCAACACGAATGTCAGTATACCCAACGCCTTTGGACTCTAGCAATTCCTTTGCGCGCGTGCAATACGGACAATAGCCTGTCGAATACATAACAACATTAGCCATAATCACTTGCCCTTAACTAAAGGAAGGCCTGTAGTTTGCCAGGCAGTTATTCCACCAGCAAGTACTGTCGGCTGTGCGAATCCTTGAGCGCGTAATTTAGCGGCCAGCGTTGCAGATTGCAAACCACGAGCACAAACCAAAATAACGGGCTTAGTTTTGTATTTATCCATCTTCGTTCCTGCAAAATCATCTGCTGATGCATGGATGGCATTAATTATATGACCAGCACGAAAAGCATCTGCATCACGTAAATCAATGACAATGGCGTTTTCATGGTTAATCATGTCAACTGTCGCTGCAGGCGACAGTTCTTTGCCGCGCTTTTTTTGAGAAATTAATTCATTGGTAAATATAGCTGCTAGCACCGCGACTAAGGCTAACCATAGTTGCCAGTGATGGGTAATGAACTGACTAATTTGTTCCATTGAGGACCTTTTTTGGCAATTGAATTTACGGGATTATCTCAGATTGGTTGGATAACGCAAGAGCGCGTCTTTGCGAACGCCCACGGCTGTCGCATTAAAATTTGATCAGCCTGTTGTAGGTTGGGCCTTGGCCCAACAATAAGGTATTGAAATCGACGTTTGCAGCTAAAAGTCCTTGTCAAAATACAGTCATTGGATCTAATCTGTGCGCTCACGGAATTTTATACCAGTCCAAACCACGTGCAATATCGTAGATTGATCATTCCAGGCACAAGCTATTTTTTCACGGTAGTGCTTCAAGATAGAAGAAGTGATTTATTAATCCGAAAAATAAATGAGCTACGCCAGGCGTTTAAGCAGGTTATTGAACGTTATCCATTTATAATTGATGGAATCGTGGTATTGCCTGAACATTTTCATCTGATGATGACGCTACCATCAGATCCTGCAAATTATTCTCAACGATTGGGTTTCATTAAGCGTTGTTTTTCACGTCAAATGGAATGATTAGAGCCTGTTAGCGTGTCGCGGAAAAGCAAGCGAGAACGAGGTATTTGGCAACGCAGGTTTTAGGAGCATGTTATTCGGGACGAATTGGATTATTCCCGTCATCTGGATTACATCCACTATAATCCTGTTAAGCATGGTTATGTGAGTAAACCATCTGAATGGCAGTACTCAAGCATTCATCGATACATTAACGCAGGGATTATACCCCAAGATTGGGCCAGTCATGGTGAGGAAAGCAATCAAATATTCGGTGAGTAAAAAATCAGGTCAATCCTTGTTTTATAACAAATGAGTCAGTCGCATTATCCCATCCGGCTTTTTTACGTAGAGCGTTTAGCCCTACACCTTTGAAAGACCCTTTTGCTTTGTTCGTCATATTACACTCAATATGTTGAATAACTCGAAAAAATCATTTAGTGCGCCACGAAAGTGCACTACCGCTAGTAGCTGAAAGTGCTACCGGGAAAGCGCAACCGAGCGCATTTCGTACTTAGTCTTGGGCTATATGTGGTAACGCATAAGGTTAAGCGTAGACAAAGGAAGTTGTAAGCCGTAAGCCGCGAGGTTGAAGTGATTGAGCTCCGTTAAGTTTTAACCTGAGGTAGTGGCCCAGGGTGTTAAATGACCTGAAGGCAACAGTGGATGAGACAATAAAGTCGGTTTGAATCATCCACCGCTCCCGGAGTCTTAGAGCATGGCGTGCAACGAAAGCGATAGTGTAAACGTGGGAGGCCCTAGCCGCTCTCGCAGGGATGCGAGTATCAACCGAAAAGTGTAACAGCGAGGGAGCTGAGATGGCGAAAATTAAAAGCTAGGGAGTCAGATGAGGCATAGTACTCCGAGCTTGGGAAAGCCAAGTACATGGGGAAGGCCGATGGGTAATTTTGCCTTTGTTGAGGAAACGTGATGAGAGCACCAGAATCTCAGGTAAACACGGATACTGCATTAGCAGAGATAGCGTGGTTGTCGGCTAACAACCCACATCAGGTGTATCACAGTCTGATGCATCAGATCAATGTGGATTCGTTACGCCGCTGCTTTGATCGGCTGGACGGACGGAAGGCCGTTGGAGTAGACCAAGCCAATAAGGCGATGTACGGTGAAAACTTAACAGCAAATCTAGAAGATCTAATTGCGCGAATGAAACGCATGACTTATCGACCTGGTCCTGTACGGGAAGTACGGATACCAAAGGAAGGCAAGTCGGGTGCAACAAGGCCGCTTGGGATCAGTAACTTCGAAGATAAGCTGGTACAAAAAAGGATGCAGGATATCCTAGAAAGCATCTATGAACCGCTGTTTTTCAACTTCTCATATGGGTTCCGCCCTAAAAGGAGTTGTCACGATGCAGTGAGAGACTTAAGAGAGCATCTATTCAAGGAAGAGGTGGAGGTGGTAATTGATGTTGATTTAGCCAACTTTTTCGGTAAAATCGATCACCAAATAGTGAAAGACATGCTTGGCATGAAAATCAAAGACAGTAAGTTTATGCGATATATCACGCGAATGTTCAAATCGGGTGTACTAGCAGATGGCGAACTGACAATGAGCGATGAAGGAGTAGTTCAGGGCTCATGTTGCAGTCCTGTAATTTCAAACGTTGTCGCACACTATGTGATTGATACATGGCTGGAGGAAACGGTTAAACCGCCTATGAGAGGCATGGTAAAAGCGTTTCGGTACGCGGACGACCTGGTTATCTGCTGTCGATATGAAGAAGATGCCCAGCGAATCAAAAGGGTGCTTGGAAAACGATTAGCCAAATATAAACTTGAGCTCAATGAGGAAAAGACCAGTATGGTCAGCTTCTCGAAGAGTAATCATCGGCGAGGCATCAAACAAGGGTCGTTTGAGTTTTTGGGATTTCGATTCTATCTAGGCAAGACACTCAAGGGGGCAACTATCCCCAAGGTTAAAACGAGTGGTAAGCGGTTCAGGTCTAAACTGAATAATGTGACGGCCTGGGCTAAAAAGGTAAGAAACAGAATTCCACTTGGTGAAATATGGAAGACCTTTTGTGCCAAATTGAGAGGACATGTGCAGTATTATGGCGTGAGCTTCAACTTCAAATTGGTGGCAAAATTCATTTATGAAGCCAAGAAAATAATATTCAAATGGCTCAACAGGCGTAGTCAGCGTAAATCGTTTGACTGGAACAAATTCGACCTGTTCGTAAAGAAACACCCACTACCAGCTGCAAAAATAGTACACCGACTGCTTTGATTGATAAGGTATAAGCATGTAACGAGATTGTCTTGAGCCCATTGCCTTAATAGGGCACGATGGGTTCTAAATGGGGGGTTGGTCAGGCGACTGATCGACTCTACCAGCTAATCATGAAGGAACGTGCTCGCAATTTAAGACAAAACATGTCCCTCGCTGAAAACCGCATGTGGTATTACCTGAGAAGCAGGCGATTAGGTGGGTATAAATTCGTGCGACAGCAGGTAATTGATAATTATATCGTGGACTTTGTCTGTC
>CAMDBQ010000007.1 GCA_945889365.1 Legionella genomosp. 1
TGTCGCGACGAGGGTTGCGTAAATTCTGCCAATTGATAGGCACGGGTTTTGCCCAGCCAAAAACGAATTGAAATTGGCTTAAAACAGCGACGACAATAGGAACCAACAAGGTTCCGATTAGATCAACATGACGCAACGGATTCATGCTCAGTCGCCCCAATAGCTTAGCTGTGCTATCACCACAACGATTGGCAATAAAAGCATGCGCCGCTTCGTGTAACGTGATAGCTAGTAAGACAGGAACAATCCAGACTGCTATGGTTTGAATTAGAGTTAAATTAAGCATATCGAGTTCTTTATCCTGTGGATTTCTGTGTGATAGCAATACTCAGACCAGCTTCTGTCAGAGAAAGGTAATTATAACCTGGATTGGCGGTGATTCCCTCCAGCCATTCATTGGCTATACAAATATCTGCTAACTTATGAATATATTCCAAGCGAACATCCACGCCAAGTTTTGCTTTTAAATTGTCAACACGCCCTATTTAGCTAATGATAACTCTTTGTGAAATCGGGTCAAGTGAAACCGTGGATTAGGCACCAAGGCTGCCAGGCGGGCAATGAAATCCAGCGGTCCGAACACCACATGCGTTTTCCCGTCCTTATAGGGCGTCTTCAATTCGTAACTGAGCTTTCCATCCGGCAATCGCTCTAACCGGTGTGTGGTGAGCCGTGTTAATGAATCATATTCGAACTAACTCTAAAACTAGCCATATCCTCTTGTCGGGCTCGTTGATTTTACCGTGCAAACCAAATGCTTACTCGGAATCCAATACTTCATTAAACTAATTGTAGCGCTTAACTGCACAAAAAGTCCTGCTGCGATCTGAGTGAGCATATGAACGACAGATCATCGCGAGCAGATGTCTTCAACTAGCAAAACTCTCATGCTAATATGTGGAGCACATTTATCTTAACATTAACAAGAAGGGTCGCTTTATGCATAGAATGTTCGCAAAAAACAAATTAACTGATCTTTTTAAAACATCCTGCACTTACAGTACAAAGCCGGAAGTTATTACGGAGATATGTAAGAAGCTAGCAATTAAGACCGGAGTAATTGAGTTACGTACCCTGGAGTTATGCCCGCCAGAGAAATTGACTGAAATCAGCTCATTACTCGACAAACAAAAGCATGGCCCAGATGCGTTGGTTTTCATTCAAAAACATAAATTGTTTAAGATAGATCAGTTAATGGCGTGTGATTTAACAACTATACAAGCTTATAAGGGCTATTTGTATAATCTGGACCCTGTCGTTGCAGATAATGGCATGGCGCTAGATCTTGAGACATTTAAAAACTTACCCTCGACATATCAATTAGCATATAGTGTGCCTGGTACTGTGGATCACGAAAAGAATTACTTTAAGCCTGGATGTGGAGGATAAACATTCAAATGTGGCATTTGATCGTATGTTTTGCTGTTCGGCAAATAAATCAAAATCCAAAAATCATATTGGTGGGCGAAGACCCAACCTATAGCAGGCTGGTAGATAGATCTCCTCCCGCGCGGGCCCGACAGATGCAGGGAGCGTATTAACAAGGCTGGGCACTACTCTCTCTCTGGCGCTGGATTATATTTAGATTGGACATCTAGAGATATGGTCGCATTCAGTTGCAAGCGCCGTGGTTTTTGCCCCAGCTGCGGGACTTCGCGGATGGGGTTGAGAGTGCAGCAATGCTGGTGGCTTTATTTACATCTAACAAATCGTTTTAGCAATGTAGGCAGTGAACAATATTAAACAGTGTAGAATAAAGAAAAACCAACATAATTTAATCTATCGTCTAATTGTAAAACAGTCGAACGATCATTAAAGCTGAAAGAACTTGTTGGGATGTAGCTATAATAATAATCGACAGCAGCACCCACATGATCAGTCAATTGATAAGCCACCCCTGCACCAAATCGGCCACCGGTAAAGTCATGAGTGTCGGAATACGGATCAACAGAAGCAAGACGATTACCTTCTTGATTTACGGCAACTTGAGAAAAAGAAATACCGGCACGACCATATACCAACCAGTCAGGATTAATACGATAGCCAGGTAATAAGTCCAAGTTTACATAATTTCTGACTTGAAATTGGCTTTCATAGAAATAACCTTTTACAGTTACCCCTGGACGGTCTTGCCAGGAAGGACTATGACCTGGAAAATAACTATTGGCTTCGGCACCTAAATAGAATTTATCATAATAAGTACGGCCAACACCTGCAAAAACACTAGCAAGCGCACCGCTTGAATTTGTAGAGTTGTTAATGCTATTTAGTACAATCGGATTATAAGCAGTAATTGTATCGCTATACATGCCACCACCAATACCGGCACCAACATATAATCCTTCTCTCATCTCAGGCTGAACAACCACAGGCCCCACGGTGCCTGCGAATGCCGAGGCACTTGAAATTGCTAACAAACTTAGCGTTATTTTTATGATATCAAACATATTGAAATCCCTTGTTATTTGTTATTTTAATAATAGTGGAAAACCAAATTCATCTTAAAATGGAAATAAAGTTACTGTCAAGTAAATGTTACCTGCGGGTGCTGAACCAACATAGGCAGACACTATGATCAAAACAATTTCAATTAAGGTTGTTTTCGTATAAATCAGAACTGATTCAAGTAGTAAATACAGGATTAAGACTAATTTTGGATTTTTTTGCCACGGAATGGTAGGAGTACCTCAATAATATTGTTGATCAAGACCATCTGTTAATTAAAAAAATCACCAAGCCAATGAAAGGATTTAAAGCGTTCCACTCCGCACAAGCAACTTTGTCTGGCATTGAGCTGCGTGGTCCTCTATATTCATTTGAGACTCATTTTAGGATTGGAAGATACTATACTCTGCTGAATGAACCTGTAATTCTTGAGGAAATTGGAGCTATGAATGAAATTTTATTATAGAGAGCTAAGTACTGCTCAAAAAATTCCACTATAACTTCATCCAAAATTCTGCTATTTTCCTTCTAGGAATAAAACATATCATAAGGATGAGTGAACATGAGCAAGCGAAGGAATAGCAAACTCGAACCAAGCCGAGACAAAGGTGATGGTTCAAACGATGATCTGGATAGCACCAATCCTGCCAATTTAACCACAAAACTCGAAAGACGTCGTCGGATTGAGGATTTGAATGAAGAAAAACGGCTTCGTGAAGAATTAACTGCGTTTTAAATAAATATCAAACCGAACCGTTTTTCCATCAATACACGCATCCGTCTTCAGTAACCCGGGCAGGCGTTGTGGCCATTTTACGACAACACGATTTCGTGTGCGTGTGGTGGCCAATTCAATTAACTCCCTCACATCGCCATCAGCCCCAATCAAATGCTGTAATACTTGCATGTCTTTTTTAACCAACGCCGATTTTTGTCGTTCAGGGTGCATGGGATCAATGTAAATTACATCTGGATAATCAAGCTCAAGAAGTGTTTGCAAGTACTGTTTGGTATCGGCATGCACTAAAGAAAGCTTCAATGATGATTCCGAAGAAAGACGATTCAACCCATCAGCTAATAACGCAGCCATCATGGGTTCTCGCTCAATCATCAGCACCTCAGCCCCAAAACTGGCCAGCAGTCCCGCATCTCGCCCCCACCCTGCTGTTGCGTCAAGTATGCGTATACCTTTAGCCGGTTTGCATGCGCGTATCAAACCTTGTTTTTTTCCGTCATCGCGTCGTTTTTGTAGGGTTAGACTGTTGAAATCAACAAAAAGCGGTAAAAAATTGTTTGTTAGCAGCTCGAGTTTGTCGGCTGTCACGTTTAAACGTGGGAGGGATTTATTATCCAGAGCGAAGTGGTATTGACCGGCAATTTTATTCGCATGATCATATAACTCGTCTGATTCAAATCCAATTGCAGTAATGTTAGCCATCATGCCGCCAATAATTCATCAACATAAACAGCCAGTGAGTCATATACCGGTACATGCGGATAAGCAGTCAAAGCTGCTTCGTTCGTCATCGATGACAACACCATAATAGGTATTGCGCCAGCGGCTTCTGCTGCTTGAATGTCCGATACGCGGTCGCCAACAAACGGCACATGATCCAAAGAACAATTAAACCGTTTGGCAAGTCTAATCAACATACCCGGACTAGGCTTGCGACAAGGGCATCCTGAATCAGGCATATGTGTACAATACTCAACTGCATCAATACAACCGCCCGCATCTCTGACACCAGCCAGCATTTTTTGGTGAATAAGATCCAACATTGCTTCATTGTAAAACCCACGCGAAACACCAGACTGGTTCGTAGCAACGGCCACTCGATAGCCCGCTGCGTTTAAGCGAGCAATCGCATGTACACTCGTCGGTATCATGATGTATTCATCAGGGGACTTAATATAATGCAGCGAATCCTGATTAATAATGCCATCACGATCTAAAATGATTAATTTTGTCATGATGCGGTCTGTAGCAAAGAAATATCAGCAACCCCTTGCAGTAAATGCTGTAATCTGGCTAACAGATGGAGTCTATTGTCCCGCAGGTTAATGTCATCAACCATAACCATCACGCCTTCAAAAAAAGCATCAACCGGCTCACGCAAACTGGCTAACTGCGCTAAGATATAACCATAATCCCCAGAGCTATAACGCGGTGCCACACTGTTCTCAACGGCTTGAATTTTCGCAAACAATGCTTGTTCAGCTGGTTCATTTAACAGTGCTACATTAATTGATTGAATTTCACCTTGAAGTGATGCGTGTTGCAGTAGATTATTCACCCGTTTACACGCCGCCGACAAAGATTGTGCCTCTGGCAAATGAATGAAATCCAACAACGCTTTAACCCGTTTATCAAGATCAAACAACCAATCATCTTGACGTGCACGTACGGCGTTCACCAGATCAGATGCAATACCCTGACTTTGATAAAACGATTGCATGCGCTCAAGGATAAACGCGCGCAATTCGGTCAAGATCTGACTGTCCTTCGCAGGAAGAGAATCGCCATAAATATGCCGAACCTGATCAAGCAAAGTAGATAAATTTAATTGAGCAGGCGTTTCGATTAACAAACGTGCAACTGCAAGCGCGTGCCGTCTTAATTTAAATGGATCTTTAGCACCCGTTGGCTTTTGGCCAATCACAAACGCCCCCACCAACGTATCCAATCTGTCGGCCAAGGACATGGCGCAACCCAAACTAGATTGCGGCAGCGAATCCGCTGCAAAACGTGGCATGTATTGTTCATTCAATGCCTGAGCTACGTCAGGGGATTCTCCGTCAATAAGCGCATAATAATAGCCCATCAATCCCTGTAACTCAGGAAATTCACTAACCATACCTGTCATCAAATCGCACTTACTTAATTCAGCCGCACGTTGTGCTTGAGCGTGATCAATAGTTAACCATCCAGCAAAATGATCCAGGAAGCTTTGCATACGCATGGCCTTGTCCGCCAAACTTCCTAACTGCTGTTGAAACACAACGTTTGCCGTAGCGGCTTGATAATCACCAAGTGCCTGCTTTTGATCCTGATGGAAAAAGAACGCCGCATCGCTTAACCGTGCGCGCATGACACTTTCATTGCCAGCAATAACCTGCTTAGAGTTAGTACTCGCAATATTGGCAATTGTAATAAACTGCGGCAACAAGCGATTCTGCCCATCACGCACGGCAAAGCATTTTTGATGTGATTGCATTGCCGCAATCAATGCTTCGGGTGGTACATCTAAAAATACCGGTTCAAAATTAACGAGTAACGCGTTTGGCCATTCAACGATTGAAGTGACCTCATCAACAAGCGCCTCTGGCATGATCGCATGTTTGTCTTGATTCAAGGTCAACTGCTGCACTTGCTCAATAATTTTTTGACGGCGCAGTTCAAAATCAGCCATAACAAATGCTTCATTTAGGCTGGATTCGTATTGACGCGGCGATGTTATTGTTACCGCTTGAGGATGGTGATAACGATGCCCGCAACTGTTGCGATCTGTGTTCACGCCGAGCACTTGAGCCGGCACTACGTTATCGCCAAATAATAATACGGCCCAATGAACAGGACGAGCAAATTCCGTATCACCAGTACCCCAACGCATGGGTTTGGGAATGGGCAAACCGGCAATCGATTCTGTAATCATACACGGGAGTAAATCAGCGGTATTAGCACCGGCCTGAATGGATTCATATAGCCACCACTCACCTTTATCTGTTTTGGTGGTTGTTAATTCTGCAATGGTCACGCCACATGATTTTGCAAAGCCCATTAACGCTTGCGTGGGCTGCCCTTGATCATCAATTGCCGAGGCACTGGCAGGCCCTCGCCGGATCACAGTCTGGCTAGCTTGCATGGCTTGCACATCATGAATCAAAACGGCCAGTCGTCTGGGCGTTGCAAAACGATGCACTTCACCATGTGATAAATTTGCCTTCGCTAATGCTCTAACCATATTATCTGCCAATGCATCGGATAATAGCTTGACCGCACCCGATGGTAATTCTTCAGTACCTAATTCAAATAATAAATCATTAAACATGAAACACCTGCAAATTGGATATACGTTACAACACTTCAATGGATTGACCATTTGTGGACAGAACGGCATGAGTGGGTTTTCATGCCGTTCTGTGCAAAGAGCAAAGCATAGGGAAACCTAGCGCTTCGCGCGCTTGATAGTAGGCTTGTGCCACGGCTCTGGATAACTGCCGAACGCGTAAAATATAACGTTGGCGCTCTGTCACTGAAATGGCATGCCGAGCATCCAGTAAATTAAACACATGGGAGGCTTTCATCACCATTTCATAGGCGGGTAGCGGTAATTGAAGGGCTACGAGTTTTTGAGATTCCGCTTCATAATAATCAAATTGCTGAAACAAAACGTCCACATTAGCATGCTCAAAATTATAGGTGGACATTTCAACTTCGTTTTGGAGAAATACGTCGCCGTAAGTGACGACACCATGAGGTGTTTTCGTCCACGGGATATCAAATATACTGTCAACACCCAAAATAGACATCGCAAGACGTTCAAGACCGTAGGTCAGTTCACCGGTTACCGGCTTGCAAGCCAAGCCGCCGACTTGTTGAAAATAAGTAAACTGCGATACTTCCATACCATTTTGCCAAACTTCCCAACCCAACCCCCATGCGCCCAGCGTAGGTGATTCCCAGTTGTCTTCAACAAAACGTATGTCATCAACCAATGGGTCAATACCCACTGCGCGCAAAGAATCCAGATAAATTTGCTGAATATTTAAAGGTGAAGGTTTCAGTACAACCTGGAATTGATAATAATGTTGTAACCGATTTGGATTTTCACCGTAGCGGCCGTCAGTAGGACGCCGGCAAGGCTGCACATACGCAGCTGACCATGGCTCAGGGCCGATGGCACGTAAAAATGTAGCGGGATGAAATGTCCCCGCACCTACTTCCATGTCCAGTGGTTGCAACAGCACACAACCCTGTGCGGCCCAAAATTGTTGCAACGTTAAGATGATATCCTGGAATGTTTTTGGTAATGACATCTGTAGACCTTGTAGATCGAAATAAAAAAACGTGTGACTCTATTGCAAAAATGTCTTCCCCACGAAGGCCGGGAACCATTCATCAACGGACATTGATTTAATGTCACAATCGATCCCGGCATTCGCGGGGAAGACAATAAGCAAATAACCTTACTTACCTGCATTAGCCTTATCAACCAGTGCTTGCAGTGCTTCAAAACTTGTACCACCTGGAATAAATGATGGCTCAGTACCTGCTTTCAGAGTGCCTGTTGGTGTAGCAAATACAATAAATGCGGGCGTACCCATCAAGTGCATGGCTTCTGCAAGTTTACGGTTAGCAGCCAGTTCATCAGTAACCTCTTTGCTATCCATATCTTTTTTCAATTTTGTCATATCCAAACCAACTGTCTTGGCTGCTGCCATAACTGTATCTTTATCTAATGACTTGTCTGTTTGCAATAGAGCTTCATGCAAAGGAATGTATTTGCCCTGCATTGCTGCTGCTAAAGTAGCTCTAGATGCAACCTCGGAATTTTTTCCAAAAATAGGGAATTCTTTATAAACTACGCGAACGTTAGTGTTCTTTTTTAGCAAGTCAATCATGACAGGCTTCATTTGTTTACAATGGCTACATTGGTAGTCAAAAAATTCAACAACCGTAACCGTACCTTTTGGATTTCCAGCCACGGCCAATTTGCCAGCTAATAATTGATCGGCATTTTGTGATATAGCTGATTTTGCTTCTTTTTGCATGGTGGCTTGTTGTTTAGCTTGCAATGCTTGTGACGCTTCCATCAACACTTCTGGGTTTTTGACCAAATAGTCATGAACAATTTGCTCAAACTGTTTTTTCTGCGCTGGCGATACAGTATCATCGGCCATGACCACAGGCGATGCCATAACGCTCGCTAAAGCACTAACTGTCAATAAACTTGATAATTTCATTTAATTCTCCATTTAATTAATTTTATATTGCCACGCGCAACCGTAGCACTAGATTCTCACACAGTCAAATTGGCATAAGCAAGGACTAACCACTTGCTTCCTTGATCTGCAAATTTCACCTGCACTCTCGTATGCGCCCCACTGCCTTCAACTGCCAACACCACGCCCTGACCAAATGTGGGGTGGCTAACCTGTTGCCCAAGCCGAAACCCTGACTTATCACCTGAGAAAGATGAATATGATCTTCCCGTCGCTTTACTTGCAGGAGCTTGAAACCTCGCTTTAGCTCGTACTTCATCCAATAATTCAGCAGGCAGTTCATTCAAGAAACGCGATGGTCGATGATATTCCTCCCGGCCATACTGCCTACGAACCTCCGCATAAGAGATCAGCAGCTTTTCCATGGCGCGAGTCATGCCAACATAACAAAGCCGACGTTCTTCTTCCATTCGTCCAGGCTCTTCCATAGACTGTTTCCCTGGAAACAAGCCTTCCTCGAGTCCAACCAAAAACACGACAGGAAATTCCAACCCCTTGGCTGCATGCAATGTCATCATGTGCGTATACCGTTCATTTTCATCCGTCTGCATTTCACCCGCTTCAAGCGATGCATGCGCTAAAAACGCCACTAATAAGGGCAGCTCATCATCGTCGGTTTGTTCATAACGAAATTGTTTGGCCGCGTTAACCAATTCTTGCAAGTTTTCAAGTTTCGATTCTGACTTATCAAGTTTTAATTTTTCAAAATGCGCATATAAACCACTGGCATTAATAATTTCACTGATTTGCTCATCCAACTCCATGGTGACAGTTCGTGGCTGTAATCGCTCAATCAAGGTAATAAATGCGGCTAGTGCTGTTGATGCGCGTTGTGGTAATTGACTGGAGCTGATTAATTGCGATGCCGCTTGCCATAATGAAACCTGTTCCGCTCTCGCTAAGGCGCGCAAATCTTCCAATGTTTTTTCACCAATACCGCGTGTCGGAAAATTAACGACGCGCTCAAATGCAGTGTCATCATGAGGGTTTGATAGCAACCGTAAATACGCCAAGGCATCTTTGATTTCCGCACGCTCGAAGAATCGTAAACCACCGTGAATACGATACGCAATACCCGCACGCAGCAAGGCTTCCTCTAGAACGCGTGATTGGGCATTTGAACGGTATAAAATCGCAATATCATCAACGCTACGACCGCGACTTATTTCAGTTAAAATTCGATCGCTAACAAATCGCGCTTCTTCCAGTTCATTAAAGGCACTGAAAACCACAATTTTTTCACCTGCATGGCCATCGGTCCACAAGTTTTTTCCCATCCGTGAACCATTGTGAGCAATCAACGCATTTGCTGCATCAAGAATAGTAGATGTAGAGCGATAATTTTGTTCCAGACGAATGATTTGTGTATGGGTGAAGTCGCGTGAAAATCGCTGGATATTCTCGACTTTCGCACCACGCCAACCGTAAATGGATTGATCATCATCACCAACTGCCATCACAATAGCCTGATCGCCGGAGAGCAATCGAATCCACGCATATTGAGTTGTATTGGTATCTTGAAACTCATCAACCAAAATAGCTTGAAAACGCTGTTGATAATGCGACAGCAAAGCCGGATTATCACGTAATAATTCATGCGTGCGCAGCAAAATCTCAGCAAAATCAATCACGCCTGCTGTTTGGCATGCATTTTCATACGTTTGATAAATTTGAATCAGCGTGCGAACGGGACCGTATTGTTGCGCATTGATATGTTGAGGACGCAGGCCTTCATCTTTTCGTGCATTGATAAACGACTGAGCTTGCTTGACTGGCCATTGCTCAACGTCCAAATTAAGGGCTGTAATCGCGCGCTTGATTACCCGAGCTTGATCATCACTATCAAGAATATGAAATTGCTGTGGCAACCTGGCTTCTTCATAATGCCGACGAAGCAACCGATGACACAAGCCATGGAATGTGCCAACCCACAATCCTTGTAATGAGCAATCCAACAAGCCACCCAAACGCGTTCTCATCTCACCTGCAGCTTTATTGGTAAACGTCACCGCCAAAATAGCATGGGGTGAAATATGTTGTTCTTCAACCAACCAGGCAATACGGCTCACCAAGACCCGCGTTTTCCCACTCCCAGCACCAGCCAACACCAACGTATTTCCCATGGGTGCTGTCACTGCACTGCATTGCCGTTCATTCAGGCCGTTCAAGTATGCGGCAGTAGCCATCGATTATTCCGTATGTATGCAAAGTTTAAGATGGCCATTGTACAAAGATTTTGATCGTGTAACAATCTAATGTAACATAAGTATTAAATCCTCATTAATTAAGCAACCATGCGCCTACTTATTAAATTTGCAACGTTGGCAAGTACTCTCATTTTAACTGCTTGCGTAACCAAAGGCACAAATCCTGACGACCCATACGAAGCATTGAATCGTAAAATTTACACATTCAATATAGCATTTGATACCGTTATATTAAAACCACCTGCCCGAGTATATGCGGCTGTCATTCCCGCACGTGTTCGTGCTGGCGTGAACAATGTTTATGACAACGTAAACATGATTCCTACCGTGGCGAATGATTTATTACAAGCCGATTTTAATTTTGCAATCAAAGACACGTGGCGTTTTATCATTAACTCAACTTTAGGTGTCGCTGGAATATTTGATCCAGCCAGTACATTTAAATTGCCACCTCATAGTAACGATTTAGGCTTAACGTTTGCCAAATGGGGGGATAAAAAATCGCCCTATATAGTCATCCCATTACTGGGACCCAGCACCATTCGAGATGGCATGGGCTTGCTGTTTAACTATACCTATTTCACACCCTACCCCTACATTCAATCGGATGCTGTGATTTGGGGTGTATTGGGATTACGCTATATTGATTTACGGTCGCAAATGCTCGATACAGAACACTTAATGGACGATGCCATCGATAAATATTCGTTTATGCGTGACGCCTATCTCCAATATCGGCACTATTTAATGACTGGCGAACAACAACAAGAAACCAGCTCACTGTATGTTGACGACGAAGCGGACGAAGCCAGCGATACGGTTTTACCCGAAGTCCCTGCCAACGGCACCCCATCATTATTTCCACTAACCACGGCTCAAAATGCTACACATCGCACTGCATCAGCCTGAGATCCCCCCGAATACGGGCAACATCATCCGTCTGTGCGCCAATAGCGGCGCGCAGCTGCATTTAATTTATCCTTTAGGCTTTGCCTTAGATGACAAACGCATGCGACGTGCGGGTCTGGATTATCATGAATGGGCGAGCATTATTCATTATCCTGATGATCAGACGTTTATTGAAAAAAACCAGCATCGTAGAATTTTTTCCTGTTCCACCAAAGCGCAACACAATTACAGTGATGTATCGTTTGAAGATGAGGATATGTTGCTATTTGGCCCGGAAACTCGAGGCCTGCCAGTTGAGCTGCGAGAACGTTATCAAACCATTCGCATCCCGATGCGATCGTCCAGCCGCAGTTTAAATCTGTCTAATTCGGTCGCCATTATTTTATTTGAAGCATGGAGGCAATTGGAATTTATTTAGATGATCGAGGATCCCCTTAACTTATTTAGAGTGGACAGATGTTGCTAAACTTTAATACGAGGACTCCCTCATGAAAACGGGAGTTGCCATTAAATATGATCCGCGTGCTCCATGAGATGTTGCATATACCTGCCGGAGCTTCTGATTTAACTGGACTGTCATAACCCATTAAACCACGTCAGCCTCATTTATCCTGGAAACGAATCCCATTTGCTTCAATAGTAATCGCGCCCTGCTTATACAGCTGACCAATCGCACTTTTAAAGCTTTTTTTACTTTCGTTAAAGACGCGCTGAATGTCTTCAGATGAACTTTTATCATGCAAGGGTACAAAACCACCCGTTTTCTGTAATTCATCAAGTATGCGCTTGGTTAGTTCACGAATATTGTCTTGGCCTATTTTTCTTAAGACCACATCAATCTTGCCATCCTCTCGGACTGTTTTGATATAACCCTGCATGCTTGTTCCATAGTGCAGCTTCTGAAAAATTTCGCCTGCATGGATCAAACCCCAATGACGATCATTAATAATGACCTTGGTTCCTAGCTCAGTGGCTGAGGCTATCAACAGACTCACTTTATCACCTGGCTTATAATCAGCTGGCGTTTTATCGAGAAAATAGTCGAGTTTAGAACTGGCAATAATGCGGTCTTTACTATCTTGCTTCACATAGACAATATAAAATTTATCCAATTCCATCGACCGATGCTGCTCAGGTTTTGGCACCAACAAGTCTTTATCCAAGCCCCAATCAAGGAAAGCACCAACACGATTCACATCAATCACCTTTAGAAAAGCACAGGTATTGACCGTGGCTCGAGGACGTAATGTGGTGGCAATGATCTTGTCTTCTGAATCAAAATAGATAAAAACATCCAACATATCCGTAACTGTGGTGCCTTTAGGCACCACTTTATTGGGCAACAAAATATCGCCACAGTCACCGCCATCCAAATAAATACCAAACGGAACCTCTTTGATCACCATTAATTTATTAAATTGCCCAATTTTAATCATTTTTTTCTCATTTTTTAATTGGAATGAAGCTTACCATAGAACACTTGGATTATAAATCAAACAAGGATTATACCTATTTGAAGAGCTGGATTTGCTTACTATCATTAGGGCGTGTTGACAATTGCTCCCCACTGCCTACGTTCCCCGGCCTTATCATTACCCGCAAGTCAGGAAACTCACGCCCAGCTTGAGTCCATAGCCACAAGTTGTCGTCCCCGCGAAGGCGGGGATCCATGTTTGGCATCACTACCATACCATACCACACCAGAGATGGATCCCGCCTTCGCAGGGACGACATGCATCAAACTTGTGGGTATGATAAGCCTAAACCCACAATGGGTTTTAGCTGCATTACCCAAAAGCATCACCAAAAAACCCATCACAAGATTACACGAAGCTCTGTCAACTCAAGAGGTTGATTTGCAAGTTGAACTAACCCCATTAAAACTTAAACTGGCAGACATCATTCGCTTACACGTTGGCGATGTCATAAAAACCGATCATCCAATCACAGAGCCGGCTAAATTACCCTTCAGCAGAAAACCCTCTGTAACGTCAACATCGGTGAATCCAACTCCTATAAATCCATTCAAATAACGAGATCATTATGATCATTACAGCAAAAAAATAGCCCTGTTAGACCAACAGCCCTCTGCTGAAGGCAAACCCATTTCCGAACGCTATATCGGCGTAGTAGGCGATGTTGAAGTGGAGTGTTTAGTGAGCCTGAACACACAATCTGATGGATTACCCCGTAATTCTAGCCGCATTCATTGATAAGAGGTAAAATCGCCAGGGTACGCAGTGGGATTGAATTATATGCACTTAATACGTCATAGGTTGGAGTCGCTAGATCGATCTATTCTTGATCAGTTCACCTAAGTTTTCCCCACCCTTGCTGCGCATGGAGGAGAGGGATGGGAGCCGTTTGGTCTGCGGGCGTGTTTTTATGGTCTGTTACGTGAAAGTGCGGGTAAAAATGACAAATACAAGTTGAAATTGACTGTTTGTATTTGATTTTAGTTAAAAATTGCCGCGTTGGGGTATAAAGTCGGGTTGCTCAATTTTTTACCGATCAAATTAGGCTATTAGTCTTTGTTGATCCACCGCGGTTTTAGTGATATTTTTTGGGCAGGCGGGTGCCAGCGGTCGGCCCCCCCACGGTGGTTTTTGTATTGGCTTTTTAGCAAGAGTCACCCTTCACACAGGTAGCGGATCCGCAGGAGCTGCAATTGGCTTTGCATACGCTGTACGTGTTGTTGCTGGTGTTTTTCTGGTAGTATTGACTGCATTTACTATAGCTAACCCATAAATCCGTGCAACCAGTAAGGGCCTCTTGGGATGGACAGCCGGCTAATGTGGCCCCCGGATATCCAGACATGACTGCGCTCAGTACGTCACTAACCGCCAGCAAGCGAATCCAGGAAGTACCTATTGTATAAGTTTTCATTTGTATTCTACTTAAGTTTAACCATGCAGGCTGGTTCTTGATAGGCTGTCAGCCCCATGGAGTTGATACAACTTTCTACATTACAACACGTTAACAACCCTTTACACCAAGATGTCCATCTCTCTATATAGCGTCCAATGCAAGCAGCACTTGCACCTTGCGCGTAACGCAGGCCTAATCTAGAGCGATGGTTTTCCTGGCTTGTTTTTGAGATGTTAAGCGTATCACCGAAGTGAACACCTAAAAAATCAAAGCCTTTTTTTATGCATCCCAAATATGTTTTATCGGGGTGCATTTTCAATTTCAAACTACTTAATATTTTGTGCGTTAAATTAATGATTTTGTGCGGTTGATGTTTTGTTTTGACCATAATCACCCGGTCATCCATGAGCCGAATATAAAAGCCGTGTTTTTTCATTTCATCATCGAGCCTGTTCATATATATTCCGTGATCATGACTAAAGAGTGAGGTAGTTGCGTTTCCAATGTTTAGCCACTAGTGTGTTCGATTTAGGCACCCGGAACTTGTTTTCAATAGATTAAATGTAGTATATAGTTGCTTCATTGTCAAATATTAACACAATAATAATGTAGCGGCAATTCAGCGGTTCCCGCCAACTACTGGATGTTCAGTAAGTTAACAGGCAAAAGATTTGTCGTTGAGGTTTAAACATCCTTTGCTTGATATCATAAAAAAAATCATACAATACCAAAAAAGTCTGCGAAAGCAACTAGTTAGAAAGCACTGTTGGTATAGTGTTCATGGGTTGGCGGGAACCGCTGCCCTTATGGGGGAGGGGTTACTTTTTTCCTTTAATATATGAAAAAACCAATTGGGTCAGTTTTCTCACCACATCGCGCGTCACTTGTTTGACAATCGGATTCTTGGCAATTACCTCTATAGCGCTGGGGCCTTCTGGATCAACATTTTTTATTTTCTCATCAGCAACGACTTTTTGATTTAAAATTTCCATGGCCGATTCTCGTTCGAGTCGGTCATGGTATTTGAGACTCAGCGCGGATTGACTCAAAACGCTTGCTTCTTCTTCATCGGTTAATACCCCCATTCGCGATTCAGGGGTACGAATCATACATTGCACCAATGGTGTTGGCGCCCCTCTTTCATCAATAGCGGTTAATAAAGCTTCACCGATTCCTAATGCTGTCAATAATTCCTCAGTTTTATAATGTTCTGAAATCGGGAAGTTTTTAGCAGTCAAACTCATGGCTTGTCTATCTTTAGCTGTAAAAGCCCGGAGAGCGTGCTGAATTTTAAAACCTAACTGGCTTAAAATGTTTTCAGGGATATCTTTGGGGGTTTGTGTACAAAATACCAGGCCCACCCCTTTCGAACGAATTAATTTCACAATGGTATCCATCAAATTTAATAAATTCTTATTGGCATTGTTAAAAATCAAATGGGCTTCATCAATAAATAATACTAATTTGGGCTTATCTAAATCACCACACTCGGGTAAAAGACGATAGAGATCAGATAATAATTTCACCATAAAAGTAGAAAATAAATCAGGTTTATCTTGCATATCCATGGCTCGCAAAATGGAGATTACACCTTTGTCTTGACTAGAACGTAGTAAGTCTCTGACATCTAAGGCTGGCTCGCCAAAAAAATGCTCACACCCTTGGGATTCTAGCTCAATAATTTTTCGCATAATGGTACTGATACTCGCACCCGATACTTTGCCATATTGTTTTTCAATTTGTTGTTGACCGATATCAGTTTGAGAAAATTTCAATAATGATTTGAAATCATTTAAATCAATGAGTAATAGCTGATTATCATTGGCATATTCAAATAAGATAGTGACCACACCTGATTGAATGTCATTTAATTCTAACAAACGAGAAAATAATAAAGGTCCAAAACCCTTAATTGTCGCTCGAACAGGTACCCCTTTGATATTTGGGCTTAAACTTAAAAGCTCTACTGGGAAATTTTGCGGTTTATATTCTAAACCTAGAATTTTACTTCTTTCTTGAATTTTATCAGTGAGGACGCCAGACATTGCTAAAGCTGAAATATCCCCTTTCATATCCAAGACAAGACTGGGGACGCCAGCGAGTGAAAGCTGCTCTGCCAGCACTTGTAAGGTTTTGGTTTTACCACTACCTGTTGCCCCTGCGACAAGTCCATGACGGTTGAATTGTTTAAGGATAAGATTGACAGATGCATTCTCAATCGGGTTTTGGTCAACAATGATTTTACCCAGTTGAATAACGGGCAAGTCTTTTTTCTGATATGCGTCAATTAAATCCTTATACATGAGCTATCCTTTTATCGGGCTTATTATTATCTTATAGACTAAAAAAAAAGCATAGTAAAGCCGGTGCGCTCAAATCCCTCAAGCATCCACTATACTAAGATTAGAAATCATAAAAAAAGACGTGAAAAAAGAGGCTTATGGAAGAAAACTAGTGCCTCGTCTTGTTAATACGCTCCCTTAAGCTGTCGTCCCGGCGTAGGCGGGGATCGTACGCCCGTGAGGGCGGAACATCAGAGTGGGTCAAACTGGGCGTGAGTTTCCTGACTTGTGGGTAATGATAAGGACCCAGCAGATCTACTCAAACCCTTATTTGTTTTGATACTGCGCCATGGTCTAATAATAACCGTTCGATTGATTCAAAGTTGGCCAGATCAGCATGGTACTGGATTAAATGAGCCAGCGCTGTGTGTCCGTGGTCATCGACCTGATTGATATGCATGGCCATATGGTTGACTACCCATGCAATTAAATCCGTGTCCAGGGTATCTATCGCTAAGTGTAGAATCGAAAAGCCTTGCTCATCTGTCATGGTCACATCGGCACCCTGTGTAACCAGGATCTTTGCAGCCTCAATGTTTTGTGATGAAATGGCCAGCATCAGGGGTGTTCTGTTTGCGTTATCAATACAATTGATCTCCCGTGTGGCATCGCAACACTGTTTAACGATGGCGGGCGATCCATAGCGTGCGGCATAATGTAGTGCACCTTGGCCTTTTGCGTCCGCCAGCATGGCCATATCAGGAACACTCAAAAGCAACTCGACGATGTCGGGTTGATTATTTAGAATGGCGGTGTGAATCGGGTATCTCATGCGATTATTACTGATAAATAGGGCCTTTGGAACGATTATCATGTACTCAGTCAATAATCGTTTGAAACCATGTACCGCCATGAGATGAAACACAGTATCTCCACTGCTATCTTGATGTTCTAATAGTCCAGGGGCTTTTGTGTTTAATGTTGTGAATATCCACGCTTTCTTGCCGATGAGTGTCTCATCATGAAACATGGGCACGAACAAGGCGCTGAATATAGGCAGTTGATTGCTTTGATTGGTTTGGGTTGCATCCGCGCCAAATTTCAATAACGCACGGATCACATGAGGAAACCCGCCTGCAGCTGCCAGATGCAAGGGCGTCATGCCACCGGAAGCCGCTTGATTAAACGCATGAGACGCTACACCCGTTAAATTTAAAATATAATGGTCGTACCCATTAAGGGCTGCGTATTGTACGCAGGTCATACCATTGAATTGAGCACTCACTTCATTTGGATTAACGGGAATGTTGGGCAAAAAATAATCCAAATATTGTTTTGCCAAGGCTAAATAGCTTATGTATTGGTCTGCTGCACTGCCATCATAGCTAATATCGGTAGAAACATGACATTCACACCACGTTTTTAATAGGTCATATTGCTGCTCGTTTTCAAGCCGAAGTGTTTCGCACAATATTTTAAATGTTATCGTCATGTCGATCTTCCTGGTTATTTGTTGTCGGGCTTTGATTTTCCGGTGCAGCTGGAATCGTCTCTTTAAATTGGGCTTTGAATTCCTTAAATGACTTCGCGGCCTTTTTTTCGTCAATGCTGCCGTCTTCCTTTGTATACAGTTTTAACCCATAAACATGCCGATTGGAAGCCAGCGCTTTGTGAAGATCCGTTGGAGCGGCAGCAGTCATTACAGGTCGCCAATTTATTCTTTGCTCCAATGGCATGTTTTTAATTTCACTGCACATCGCCTGTTCAATTTTGTCGGCTTTTGTTTTCATTCCTATGGTATAAAAACGCGCATTTTCTCGAAATGATTGAATGGTTGCTTGTATTTTCTTTGCAGGACTTGCCTTTAAATTATCTAAAAGTGCGTTCAATTCTTGATTAATGGTAGCGAGCGCATCAACTGTTGTTGTCTGCTCTATTTTATTGGTTTTTTCAGCGATAAATGCATTCATTTGCTCATCATCTTTGCCAAATCCATGCGATTTTATTTGAGATAAAAGCTCATTTAACTCGTTACGGGTATGGCGACTTAATTCAAACAAAGCACTCTCAACGGATATTCTGTCAGCAGCATTTGGCTTGACCATTTTCTGGATTAATTCCTTGAAGCATTGTCCTTGCTTGGTGTTAAATATGGGAGCTGTAAAATCATACTTTTCCGCGTCATGGCGGTTTCGAAGACCGCCTATGCTACCTGTTAAATAGGCGTATAAATTTTTACCCATTAAGTAGGAATTCATTTTATCGACGTTGAAGTTTGGGTTCCTGTTACTGTAAAATTCAGGTGGACTAATATAACGTGTGCGTAGGAGCCCATAACCCTCTAACCCAATGCGTTGCTGATTAACCATT